>CAKTKX010000143.1 GCA_934572365.1 uncultured Oscillospiraceae bacterium | reverse complement strand
TTATGGGTCGGGAAAAGGATGCAGACGGCAACCCCAGCATCAAAGTTTACGAGTATATTCCCATTTCATAAGTTGGCAAACCGGCAAAGAAATCGGGGCTTTGCCGTGAACCAAATAGAAACATCAGCACCCCCTTGCCTCTCCCTTTGGGAGAGGTGGCCGAGCGAAGCGAGGACGGAGAGGGTATACCGGGCTGCAATACCCTCTCAGTCACCTGCGGTGACAGCTCTCCCAGAGGGAGAGCCAAGGGGCGCACGAGAAATGGAGCGTATCGGTACCGATATGCTCCATTTCCTGTTGCTCCCTTCGTCCTACAGATCGTCCGCGTCTTGCACCGGCTTTTCCTCCGGGTGCTTGACCAGCCCCGTGTAGCTGCCAAAGGGGTCGGTCACGATTTTTTCCTTCTTCGCCATGTTCTCACCTCCAAAGCTATTGTCTGCCCATCGGCGGCAATTATGTTGCATTTCCCGTCCGGAAATGATAAACTGTAGAAAAAACGAAGGGAGATTTGCCATGTTCAGCATCACCCTGATCACCATGGGCAAGCTCAAGGAAACATTCTACATTTCCGCCGCCGAGGAATACAAAAAGCGTCTAGGCGGATACTGCGCCTTTACGCTTCTCGAGCTGCCGGAAGCACGGCTTCCCGAAAATCCCTCCCCCGGCGAGATCGAGGCGGGGCTGGAAAAGGAGGCCGAGCTGATCTTCTCCAAAATTCCCAAGGGTTCGTGGTTCTGCGTCCTCACCCCCGAAGGGAAGGCGCTGTCCAGCGAAGCCTTCGCGGACAAGCTCCGGGACGTGAAAAATTCCGGCAAGTCCAGTGCCTGCTTTTTGATCGGCTCCTCCTTCGGCATGTCCCCCCGTGTCAAGCAGCGGGCGGATTTCCGCCTTTCCATGGGGGCAATGACCTTCCCCCACCATCTGGCTCGCATCATGGTTCTGGAACAGCTCTACCGGGCAGAAGCCATTCAGGCGGGAAGCAAGTATCATAAATAGGCCTCTTTCAAGGCTCCGCGCGCAGGCGCGGAGCCTTTTCCGCGTCCAATGTGTTTGCTTTTCAGTTGAGTGTGTATATTTTATATGAAGTACCTTGACAGATGAGGTACTTTGTGTTATACTGCTCGCGTAAGGAGGGATGCCTGTGTCTATTGCCGGTGATTTGATACGGGGACATACCGACGCCATCATTCTGGCGCGGCTGCTTCGCGGCGACAGCTACGGCTACGAGATCAACAAAGTCATTTCTACCCTCTCCAATAACCGCTTTGAGCTGAAGGAAGCGACCCTTTACACGGCGTTCAAGCGGCTGGAAGAGCTGGGCTACATCGCTTCATACTGGGGCGACAGCGGCGCGGGCGCACGGCGGCGCTACTACACCATCACATCCGCAGGACGGGAAGCCTGCCACCGTCTGCTGGGAGAATGGCAGGAAACAAAAGAAATTATGGATAAACTTCTGGAAGTGGAGGAGAAATTATGAGAGAGCAGCTGATTCAGTACGTGCAGCTCCTGTTCGCGGGAGCCGCGGATTGCGACGATACCCGGCAGGAAATCCTGCAAAACACCTTAGACCGCTATGACGATCTGGTTGCCTCCGGGAAAACACCGGAAGCCGCCTACCGACTTGCCATCATGGGCATCGGCGACATCAATGAAATTCTGGGCAGAGCGCCCGGCGCAGCCCCCCTGCCCGCCCCGGCGGTCGAGCCGGAGGAGCGAGACACTCCGGCAAAGAAGCTTCTCCGCGCCATTGCGGTGGGGCTGTACATTCTCTGCCCCATCCCGCTGTTTGTGCTGGGCGGTGCCTTTGGCATGGGAATTACGGGTCTGTGCGGGACGCTGACCCTCGTGGCCGTCGCCACGGTTCTCATTATTCTGGGTGCAAAGAAGGAAGCGGAAGAAGCGGACGTCACTGCGAATACCCCCCAGTCAGCCCTTGCCAAGAGCGTCAACGGCCTGATCTGGGCGATCGGCCTTGCGATCTATTTCATTGTCAGCTTCCTCACAGGCGCCTGGTACATCACCTGGGTGATCTTCCCCATTATCGCCGCCGTGCAGGGGCTGGTCAAGGCCATTCTCGACCTGAAGGAGGGTAAATAAGATGAAAAGCAATGCCATCATTCGCATCGTCATCTGGAGCGTCGTGATTCTGGTGCTGCTGGCAGTTCTCATTGCCGGGCTGGGCAGCAACCTCTTCACCGTGTTCCACGAAAACACCGACGTTATACACCACGACTCTCTGGAGGTAAGCCAGTCCGTCCTCGTGATGTCAGAAACGAACATTTACGAAATGCCCAACGATCAGTCCAAGGTCAAAGGCACGCTGGCTGCAGGCGATGCGGTCGTCATTGGCCGCTCGGAAGTATTCAACGAGGAAAGCTGGGCTTACATCACCTCCCCTGACACCGGCTGGATTCCCGCCGAATGCGTTGCTCAGGACACGGTCAACCGCACTGGTTCGACGGGTTCCGCCAGCACGGAGACCATCCGGGACATCAAGATCGAATGGATTTCCGGTTCCGTCACCGTCGAGCCAGGTGACGTGCAGGAGATCACCTTCAGCGAGTCCGGCGCTGCCACCGATAAGTACAAGATGGTCTGGAAACAATCCGGCGACAAGCTGGTCATCCAGTACAGCAAGGACAGTAGCACCCCCGGCTTCGGCATTCACATTGACAAAGGCAGCAAAGACCTGTCCGTCACCGTTCCCCGAGGCTGGGTCTGTGATTCTCTGGAACTTGAGACCGCTTCCACCGACCTGACCGTCCGCGACGTGATCATCCGGGAGATGGAGATCGACAGTGCCAGCGGCACCGCCAACTTTGAAAACTGCACGGTCAGCAGTCTGGACGTGGACACCGCTTCCGGAGACGTCACGTTTACCGGGAGCCTGAACGAGCTGGACTTTGAGGCCGCCTCCGCCAGCTTTACCGGCGTGCTGGAAAATGTTCCCGACAAGGTGAAGATGGACTCCATGTCCGGCGACCTGACCCTCACCCTGCCCGAGGACGCAGGCTTCACCGTCAGTCTGGACGCCATGAGCAGCGACTTTTCCTCCGATTTTCCCACCGTAAAGAAGAATAAGAGCTACGTCTGCGGCGACGGACGCTGCAAGATCGACGTGAGCGCCATGAGCGGTGACGTGGCCATTTTGAAGTCGGTCAAAGCCGCCGCAGCCGAGCCCTGCACCATTCCCGGCTGCACCGATCCCGCCCATGACCACAATACCGATAACACCCTTTGCACCACCCCGGACTGTACCGATCCCACCCATGACCACCATACGGACGCCGGTCACCACGAGGAAGACCACAAATAACTTTTTTGCCGGGGAACGGTCAAAACCGCTCCCCGGCATTACTTATTCAGAACTCCCCCGCGTCATACATGACCGCCGACAGGGCGCACAGCGGCGCCGTTTCGCACCGCAAAATCCGCTTTCCCAGCGTGCAGACCTGCAATCCGGCTTCCCTTGCCTGCCGGACTTCCTTTTCTTCCAGCCCGCCCTCCGGACCGGTGAGCAGACTGACGGTCTTGTATTTGCCATCAAGCGCCATTTTCAGCGTCACAGCCTGTTCGTTTTCATAGAACATCAGCGCCTTGTCAGCTTCGGACGCCCGGGTCAGTGCGGCATGGAAGCTGTCCAGCACCAGCACCTGGGGAATCCTCCCCCGCCCGGACTGCTCCGCCGCGGACGCCGCGATTTTCTGCCAGCGTTCCAGCTTCTTTTTGAGACTTTTCTCGTCGGGTCTGGACACGCACCGGGCGGAAGGAAACGCCACGATCTCGTAAGCCCCCAGCTCGGTGGCCTTCTGGATCACATGCTCCAGCTTGTCCGCCTTGGGAAACGCCATGTACACGCTGACCCGCACCGCCGCCTCCGATATGGATTCCCGCCGCTCCAGCACGTTCAGCCTCATTTCCCCGGCGTCCGCCACTTCACAAAGGCACTCCGTCCCCTGCCCGTCACAGACCAGAACCGTCTCCCCGGCCTTCAGCCGCAGCACCCTCGCGTGCTGGGCATTCTCCCCGGTCAGCACGACGGTATCGCCTCGCAGCGCCTCACCGTCCGCAAAAAAGCGCACCATACACCCATTCCCCCTTTTTGTAGTATAGTGTACCAGAGCGGACGCAAAGTTGCAAGGGTTTTGCGGAAAAACTATTGACAAAACCCGCCATCAAGGTTATAATACTCAGGCAAGTTTGCGAGAGTGTTGGAATGGTAGACAAGCACGTTTGAGGTGCGTGTGGTTACGCCGTGGGGGTTCGAGTCCCCTCTCT
>CAKTKX010000142.1 GCA_934572365.1 uncultured Oscillospiraceae bacterium | reverse complement strand
GCCAAGGTGAAGAATCTGATCATGGCGGGACGGTGTACCTCTGTGACGGACGCCATGTGGGACATCATGCGGGTGATTCCCTGCTGTGCCGTCACCGGCCAGGCCGCCGGTACTGCGGCTGCCCTGACGGAGGATTTTTCCGAAATGGATATCGGCCGGCTACAGCAGACGCTGAAGAATGGCGGCGTAGTCCTCCACGAGCGGGAACTGAGCATAGGAAAATTATAAGTGAATCGAAAAATTACAATTGAAAAAAATCCGAAAATCATGTATCCTTATGGGGTAATGACACGGGGCGCGTGGCACCCTGCACCGGAAAACAGCAATTTGAGAAAATTTAAGAAATGAGGTACTCTTATGGCATATCAACATTGGTCCTATGACACCCTGCACCGCCTGTGCATGGAAGCGTTTCAGAAATTCGGCTTCACCGAGGCCGAGGCGGATATTATCCAGGACGTTCTGCTGACCGCCGATCTGTACGGCATCGAGTCCCACGGTATGCAGCGGATGGTGCGCTACCATAAGTGCATCGAGAAAGGCATGATCGACGTCCATGCCAAGCCCGAGGTGGTGTTTGAAACCCCCATTTCCGCCGTTATCGACGCCCATGAAGCCATGGGTCAGCTGGTTTCCCACCGTGCCATGGAAATGGCCATTGAGAAGGCCAAGACCACCGGCGTGGGCATCGTCTCCGTCCGGAACTCCAACCACTACGGCATCGCCGGTTACTATGCCAAGATGGCATGCAAGGAAGGCCTCATGGGCTTCTCCTGCACCAACAGCGAGGCCATCATGGTTCCTACCTTTGCCCGGAAGGCCATGCTGGGCTCCAACCCCATCGCCTGCGCGTTCCCCGCGGAGCCTTACGATTTCTTCTTCGACGCTTCTACCACGGTGGTCACCCGGGGCAAGCTGGAGATGTACAATAAGATGGAAAAACCCCTGCCCGAGGGCTGGGCGCTGGATAAAGACGGCCACCCCTCCACCAACGCCCCTGACGTGCTGGCGAACATCGTGGCAAAGAAGGGCGGCGGCATCATGCCTCTGGGCGGCTCCACGGAGCAACTGGGCAGCCATAAGGGCTACGGCTACGGCATGCTGTGTGAGATCTTCTCCTCCATTCTGTCCATGGGCGCTACCTCCAACTACTGCATGACCGGCGGAAAGGGTCAGATCTGCCATGGCTTCATGGCCATCAACCCTGCCTACTTCGGCGACCCCGCTGCCATTAAGGCGCATTTCTCCAACTACCTGCAAGAGCTGCGGGACGCGCCCAAGGCCGATGGTCAGGAGCGGATTTACACCCACGGCGAAAAAGAGGTTGCCGCAGTGAAGCGCATTATGGAGAACGGCATCCCCATCAACGACAACACCATGGTGGAAGTCCTCGACCTGTGCAACTATCTGGGCATGGATTTCGGCGCATATTTTGGAGACTATCGTCCCCCCGTCAAGAAGGACGTTTTCAAGGGCAATTATTAAAAAATACAGGGAACCGACCGGCCGCCGGTTCCCGACGACAAACCTGTGGGAGGATTCTTTATGATCGCGATTCCTTACGGCAAAGGCCATCTGGATGTTACATTTCCCTATAACGGTCTGCTGACCTCCCGGGTGGACGCGCTGAAAAGCGACCGCACCGGCCGGGAGCTGGTGGAGGAAGCCATGGCGTCGCCCATGGGAACGCCCACCCTGTCTGCTCTCGCGGCAGGGAAGAAGCGCTGCACCATCATTATTTCCGACCACACCCGCCCGGTACCCAGCCGGGACATCCTGCCCCCCATGCTGGCGCAGCTCCGTCAGGGCAATCCGGAAATTCAGGTGACACTGCTGGTGGCTACCGGTTTCCACCGGCTCACTACCACCGCAGAGTTGGAAGCCAAGCTGGGAGCGGAGATCGCACATTCCGAAAAGATCGTCGTCCACGACGCTTTTGACCCGGATTCCAACGTCCAAATCGGCGTCCTGCCCTCCGGCGCGCCCCTGGTCATCGACCGGACGGCGGTGGACACCGACCTGCTCATAGCGGAGGGGTTCATCGAACCCCACTTCTTCGCGGGCTTCTCCGGCGGGCGCAAGAGCATCCTGCCCGGCGTCTGCGATAAGACAACGGTGCTGGGCAATCATTGCGGCGCGTTCATCGCCTCGCCCTATGCCCGCACGGGCATTCTGGAGGGCAACCCCCTTCACCGGGACATGGTAGCGGCGGCAGAGATGGCGAAGCTGGCGTACATCGTCAACGTGGTCATCGACGAGGAGAAGAAGACCGTTGCGGCCTTTGCGGGAGATTTCCGGAAGGCGCATGAAGCCGGTGTGGCGTTCCTGCGGCAGTACTGCGAGGTGCAGGCCGTCCCCGGTGACATCGTCGTCACCTCCAACGGCGGCGCGCCGCTGGATCAGAACATCTACCAGAGCGTCAAGGGGCTGACTGCGGCGGAGGCTTCCGCCAAAGAGGGCGCGGTGCTGATCATGTGCGCCGAGCTGGCCGACGGCACCGGCGGCGAGGGCTTCTACACCTCCCTCCGGGACTGCGAAACCCCTGCGGCGCATTTTGAGCAGTGCGTCAATACCCCCCAGTCGGAGACCATTCCCGACCAGTGGGAGAGCCAGATTCTGGCGAGAATCCTCATGAAGCACCGGGTGATCTTTGTTTCCCGTCCGGAAATGGAGAAGACCCTCCGGGAGATGAAGCTGGACTACGCCCCTGATCTGGAAACTGCCATGGTCATGGCGAAACAGGACAAGGGCGAAAACGCCTCCGTTACCCTGATCCCCAACGGCATTTCCGTAATGGTAAAATCATAAATTATTGTATCGACAAAGGAGAAAAATTATGGATTACGCAAAAGAGTCCCTGCGGCTTCACAAGGAGTGGGGCGGCAAGATCGAGGTCATCTGCAAGGTACCCTGCAAAACCAAGGACGACCTGTCCCTGGCCTACACCCCCGGCGTTGCCCAGCCCTGCCTGGAAATTCAGAAGGACATCAACAAGTCCTATGAGCTGACCCGCCGCCACAACCTGTGCGCCGTCATCACCGACGGTACCGCCGTTTTGGGTCTGGGCGACATCGGCCCCGAAGCCGGTATGCCCGTTATGGAGGGTAAGTGCGCCCTGTTCAAGGCCTTTGCCGACGTGGACGCCTTCCCCCTGTGCGTCAAGACCCACGATGTGGATGAATTTGTAAACGCCGTGTACCTGATGAGCGGCTCCTTCGGCGGCATCAATCTGGAAGATATTTCCGCCCCCCGGTGCTTCGAGATCGAGCGGAAGCTGAAGGAAAAGTGCGACATCCCCATCTTCCACGACGACCAGCACGGTACGGCAGTCATCACCTTGGCCGGTCTGACCAACGCGCTGAAGGTTGTCGGCAAGAAGAAGGAAGATGTGAAGATCGTCACCTCCGGCGCCGGCGCTGCGGCGATCGCCATCGTGAAGCTGCTGCTGTCCTCCGGCTTTAAGAATGTGACCATGTGCGACCGCAAGGGTGCAATCTACGCGGGGCGTGACGGTCTGAACTGGATCAAGGAAGAAATGGCACAGGTCACCAATCTGGACAAAAAGGCCGGTTCTCTTGCCGATATGCTGGTAGGCGCTGATGTGTTCATCGGTGTGTCTGCTCCCGGCATGGTGACGAAGGAAATGGTGCAGACTATGAACAAGGACGCCATCATCTTCGCCTGTGCCAACCCGACCCCGGAGATCTTCCCGGAAGAGGCCAAGGCAGGCGGCGCGAGAGTGGTTTCCACCGGCCGCAGCGACTATCCCAACCAGATCAACAACGTTCTGGCGTTCCCCGGTATTTTCCGCGGAGCCTTTGACGTTCGCGCTTCCGACATCAACGAGGAAATGAAGATCGCCGCCTCCAACGCTCTGGCAAATCTGATTTCCGACGAAGAGCTGAACGAGAACTACATCATTCCCGCCGCCTTTGACCCCAGAGTCGGCCCCGCCGTAGCCAAGGCTGTAGCAGAAGCTGCCCGGAAGTCCGGCGTGGCAAGACTGTAAGGCAGAAAAGTCCGGCGGCGTAAATGCCGTGGTTATAACGGTTTTGCGGCAAGCATAACGAAGAAACCGGCGCAAGTCCTAGACTTGCGCCCGGTTTTGGTGATTGCGGCAACCCGGCGGGAGCATTTGCTCCCGCCGGGCTGCTATTTTACACATTAAACAAGAAGTTGACGATGTCGCCGTCCTTCATGACGTATTCCTTGCCTTCACTGCGAACCAGACCCTTGGCCTTGGCCGCGGCCATGGTGCCGCAGGCTTTCATGTCGTCGAAGGCGATGACCTCGGCACGGAT
>CAKTKX010000141.1 GCA_934572365.1 uncultured Oscillospiraceae bacterium | reverse complement strand
GGCTGCACCAGATAATGCTGGGGGATCTTCAGGTCGCCGTCGTACTGGAGCATACCGGCAAACTTCACGCCGGTGTAGTCGCCCCGGTCGAAGTGGTCAAACTCCTTGCGGTCAAAGGCCAGAGAAATCTCCTGCGCCCGGTCGCCCCGGAAGTTGAAGAGGATAACGCTGTCGCCGTTGGCGATCTTCGCCACAGGCTCGCCGCTGCGCTCGATCACAAAGGCTGGCAGATCCTGGTCGATGCAGCCGGTCTCGGCGCGGTAGGTCTCGATGGCCGCCTTGGCGGAGGGGAATCTTCTGCCGATCGCCTGGACGTGGGTGCGCCAGCCCTGCTCCACCATCGGCCAGTTGGCCTCGTAGCGATCCATGGTGATCTGCATACGGCCGCCGCCGGAGGCGATGGCGTAGTCGCAGCCCTCGGTGTTCAGCTCGGCAAGCACCTTCTCCAGCATGTCCACATATTCCAGTGCGGAAGTGGCAGGCACGTCACGGCCGTCCAGAAGGATGTGGCAGTAGGCCTTCTTCACGCCCTCGGCATGGGCTTCCCGCAGCATGGCGATGAGGTGATGGATGTTGGAATGGACGTTGCCGTCGGACAGCAGACCCAGGAAATGCAGCGCCTTGCCGGAAACGGCGTTGGCGATCAGGTCTTTCCAGGTCTCGGAGGCATACAGCGTGCCGTTTTCGATGGACTCACCGACAAGCTTCGCGCCCTGGGAGTAGATCTGGCCGCAGCCCAGGGCGTTGTGGCCGACCTCGGAGTTGCCCATATCGTCGTCCGTGGGCAGACCGACGGCGGTGCCGTGGGCTTTCAGATAAGTATGGGGGCAGGTGGCAAGCAGACGATCCAACGTGGGGGTCTTAGCGACGGCAACCGCGTCGCCGCTGCCGCCGTCACCCTTGCCGACACCGTCCATGATAACAAGAACAATGGGTTTTTCCATAAAAATTTCCTCCAAAAAACGAGCTATTCGCATAAGTTTGCATTCTATTGGATTTTATTATTTTACATCATTTTTGCCGAACTTACAACCACTTTTTTAATTTTTCCGTAACGCCCAAAAAAACTTCCGGAAAAATCAAAAAATGAGTGATTTTTCCGGAAGTTGTTAAATATGTTTTAACGGATTGTTCCCATGCTCAGACGTGGACGCTCAGTCGTCGTAGTCTTCGTCCCGTTTTCTTCTGTAAATCAGCAGACCGATGAGCAGCAGGCTCAGCGTGCCGGAAACGATGAGAACGCCGATGAGGATACCCATGACGGGAGAGCTGTCCTTCGGTTCCTGGGGCAGGGTCGGAGGCACCGTCTCCTGGGTGGGCAGGGTCTCCGGTGCCTGAGTCGCCTGGGTTGTCTCGGGAACCGTGGGGGGCTGGGTGGTGGGGACGGTGGGCGGCTCGGTCGCAGGCTGGGTAGTGGGCGGCGCCGTCGTCTCCGTCGGCCGGGAGGTTACCTGGACTTCGTTTTCAAAATGATAGGGGTCGGAGCCGTTGGCGGTCAGCACCTGCAGGCGGCCGTGGAAATTGGTTTCCAGCTCCTCCACGTACTCGCTCGGCCAGATGTTGTTCACCGGGCAGTAGATGGTGATGGTATTGCCGTTCCACAGGCAGTTGGCGTTGAAGGAGGGCATACCGCCGCTGCAATAGACCTCCGTCAGGTTGGTGCAGCCCTCAAAGGAGCTTGCGCCGAACCGGCGGAAGGAGGCGGGGAGGGAGATTTTCGTCAGCCCTTCGCAGCCCTGGAAGGCGCTTTCACCGATCTCCTTCAGAGAACTGCCGAAATCCACCGCCGTGAGATTTTCGTATCCGGTGAATGCTCCAGCGCCTACGGTGGTCACGCCGCCGGTGAGGACAACAGTGTGAATCCGGTCTGCGCTGCCCGACCAGGGCGCACCGCCTTCAAAGTCCTTCATGGCACCGCTGCCGGAAATTGTCAGGGTATTGCCCTCCAGCGACCAGGAAAGCCCGTCGCCACAGCTTTCCGCAGGAGCGGTCGTTTCCGTGGCAAAGCCCCGGGGGGCAAGGAGCGTCAGCAGCAAGAAGGCCGCCAGAATGTGTAAAACAAATCGCTTCATCATATGTACTTCCTTTCTCTGGTTTCGTATCGACTTCATCATACCAAATCCGTCATGAGAAAATTGTCAAAAAGCGGCTCTGAACAGGCTCAGAGCCGCCTAAAGAACGTTTAAGATTCATCCTCCACCCGGCGGATGTCTGCGCCCAGCGCCCGGAGCTTCTCCACCAGGTTCTCGTAGCCCCGTTCAATGAAATGGATATGCTCCACAAAGGTGGTGCCTCTGGCCGCCAGACCCGCAATGACCAGCGCCGCGCCCGCCCGCAGATCGTGGGCAAAAACGGTGCTGCCCGTGAGGTGATCGACACCGGTGACCGTCGCCGTTTTTCCGCTGATGCGGATGCTGGCGCCCATGCTTTCCAGCTCGGTGCAGTAGCCGAAGAACCGGGTCTCATAGACGCTTTCCGTCAGGCGGCTGGTTCCTCCCGCCAGCGCCATGCACACACAGACCTGCGCCTGCATATCCGTGGGGAAGCCGGGATAGGGACGGGTCTTGACCGTGGTCTGCCGCAGCTTTCCCGTGCGCATGATGCGGATGGAATCGTCGTAATTGATGATCTTTGCGCCCATTTCCTGAAGCTTGCTGGTGATGCACTCCATGTGCTTGGGAATCACGTTCTGCACCAGCACGTTGCCGCCCACAGCCGTGACCGCTGCCAAGTAGGTTCCCGCCTCGATCTGGTCGGGAATAATAGCGTAGGTGCCGCCCCGCAGGGCGTTGACGCCCCGGATTTTCACAGTGTCCGTGCCTGCGCCGGTGATCCGTGCGCCCATGGTGTTCAGGAAGTTGGCCAGATCCACGATGTGCGGCTCCTTCGCCGCGTTTTCGATGATGGTCTGACCGGGCAACAGGGTCGCCGCCAGCATGATGTTGACGGTCGCGCCTACGGATGCCATGTCCAGGCTGATCCGACCGCCGTGGAGTCCCTCCTGACCGGGGGTCAGGGCAACATATTCTTCCGTCTCGTCCACGTCCGCGCCCAGCGCCAGGAAGCCCTTGATGTGCTGATCAATGGGACGGGAGGCGAAATTGCAGCCGCCGGGCAGCGCCACATGGGCTCTGCCGAACCGCCCCAGAAGCGCGCCCATCAGATAATAGCTGGCACGCATTCTGCGGACAAGCTGCTGATCCGGCTCGCTGCACTGAATGTCCGTGCAGTCGATCTCTACCACGCCGGGTTCCGGGGAAGCAAGCTTTGCGCCCATCCCGTCGAGGATACTCAGCAGGATCCGGACATCGGAAATATTGGGAACATTCTCGATCCGGCACTTGCCGCTGACCAGCAGGGCGGCGGGCAGGATCGCCACGGCCGCGTTCTTCGCGCCGCTGATCGTGACGGTGCCGTTCAGGGGATGACCGCCGTTGATTTCATATCTTGCCAAGGAATATCCTCTCCTTGTGATTGGATTCGTCAATCGTCATACATAGGCTAGGGTATTATATCATACATAGCGAATCTTGTAAAGTACCATTGCCGAAGGGGTAATCTCCGAAGTCTTCCGTCCCAAAACCAGACGGATTATCGCCGTAATCCCTTTGGATAATGATTTTTCAGCACCCGGCCGTCACCCTTGCCCCAGCCGATGGAATAGCCCTCCGCCGAGACAAGGCACCAGCCCTTTTGCACGGACGGCACCACGTCCCCCCGAAGATAAGCGCTTATCTCCGGAGAATCCGCCGGGTAATCCTGCCGGGCTGCACAGGTTTTCAGCCACAGCGCCAGGGCGTGGGCAGGCTCGAAGCGGTCTTTTTTCACCGTCCCCAGTTCCAGGCCGGGGCGGAGGACTTTCAGCTTTCGGATGTCCGGCATGTCGGGCGGCGCCCAGTACAGGGTATCTCCAAACGTGACCGTCTTCCCCTCGGGCAGGCAGATATCCAGGCTGCCCGCGAAGGGCTGCCAGGTCTTCGGAAGTTTTTCACCGGCGGGAATCACGGTGCTTTCTTCGCTGCCTTCCATCTTACGCAGTACGGCGGCAAAATGTCCCTCCCCCAGCAGCTTATGGGGCCACAGACGGAAGCTTCCGTTTTCCCCGGCCGCGAACCAGGGCGCGTCCACGGTTTCCGGGACAAATTCGGGATGCTTTTCCAAGAACCGCGCCACCGCCTGCTCATCCTCCTCCGGGGAGAAGGTACAGGTGGAGTACACCAGCCGCCCGCCGGGACGAACCAGCGACCCGGCGGAATTCAGGATTTCCGCCTGCCGCCGGGCGCACATCTCCACAGTCTCCTGGCTCCAATCCGTGACGGCGGCTTCCTC
>CAKTKX010000140.1 GCA_934572365.1 uncultured Oscillospiraceae bacterium | reverse complement strand
AAGCGCTGGGAGGAATACCTGGTGCTTGCCATGGGCAGATGCGCGGAACGCTACGAAAAGCTCCCCCTGGTGCAGGACAAGGCGCTGCTGGACAATATCCTGTACAGCGGCGTGTGGGTAAACTACCGGGGAAAGCGGAAAGAGGAGGCAGCCAACGATGGATGATCCGTATAAGGTTCTGGGGGTCAGCCCCGATGCCTCCGACGAGGAGATCAAGCGGGCGTATCGGGCGCTGGCAAAGAAATACCATCCGGATCGAAACCCCGGGGACGCGGCCGCCGCGCAGAAAATGCGGGAGATCAACGCGGCCTACGAGCAGATCAAGGATCCGGACAAAACGCAGCAGCCGGGCGCGGGCAGCGGCTACGGCGGCTACGGTTACGGCGACCCCTTCGGCAGCTACGGCGGCGGTTACAGCCGTCAGTCCTATGGCGAGGGGGCAGGGGATCAGTACCAGCAGGCGGCGATGCGCTACATCCAGTTCGGCCGGTATCAGGAAGCACTGAACGTCCTGAACAATTCCCAGGAGCGCAGCGCCCGGTGGTATTACCTCAGCGCGCTGGCAAACGACGGCCTGGGCAATCAGGTGACGGCGCTGGAGCATATCCGTCGGGCGGTGAGCATGGAGCCCGACAATTCGGAGTATGTAAGGGCGCTGGATGTCATCGAACACGGCGGCGCGGCCTACCGTCAGCAGGCGGGGAATTTCCGGGGCTTTGCCATGGGCGGCAGCCCCTGCGCCAGTCTGTGCCTGTGCTATTTCGCCCAGCTGCTGTGCTGCCGCGGCAATGGATTTTTCTGCATTTAAGTTCTATAATACTATTTCTTCATAAAATGATTTCATCATTTTATGAAAGCCGTTTCACGGCAGACCGCCTGGGCGGCGGTAAGAAATGTATTGACTTCGTTTTTTAGCGGCAGTGGCCGCTGGCCGCAATTCTGCGGCCTAATAAAACGCTTTTAAGCGTTTTATTAAAAACTCGTATAAAAGCGTATCGGCGTGACCTGTGCGGTCACGCCGGTTTTCGTTACGTTATTTGTCCAGTCCGTCCCACTCACTCAGAAATTCGTCTACAAATTCCTGCATGTACTGCGTCCGCTTTCTCGCGATCTCCTTGCCGGTCTCGGTGTTCATCATGTCCTCCAGCAAAAACAGCTTTTCGTAAAAGTGGTTTAAGGATGTGGAATTGCTGCTGTAATACTGCGCCTGGTTCATTGCCGTCCGAGGCGGCAATTCCGGGTCGTAGATGGCGCGGTGATGGCTTCCGCCGTAGGCAAATGTGCGGGCAATGCCGATGGCACCCAGAGCATCCAGCCGGTCGGCATCCTGCACGCATTTCCCCTCCGGCGTGGACGGCCGGACGGAATCCGTCCCCTTGAAGGATACCTCGTCAATGATCTGGCATACCTGCAAAATTTCGGCTTCCGGTACATTTTGACCGCGCATAAACCGGGCGGCATTCTCCTTTTTCTCGGCGGTCGCCGGGGAAAGCTTCCGGTCATCCACGTCATGGAGCAGCGCCGCCAGCGCCACGACTTCCAGGTCGGCATGTTCCGCCTGGGCAATTTTCATCGCGGTTCGGTAAACACGCATGGAATGAAAAAAGTCGTGTCCGCTGAAATCGTTTTGGAAAACCTCTTTGATGAATTTTGTCGCGTGCTGAACGAGCTGTTCCATAATTGTTCTCCCGTTTTGATGTATCGTCGATAAACTGAAATTTATATAATTGGTGTGCCTATGTGCTTATCTATTCTCCATTGTGGAGGATTCCCGTCATCAGCCCAGTATTCATCTATTGACACAATTTTATCATCTGCTGTTCTTATGAATGACACCACATGGAAATATACACTTCTATCTTGGGGATAAACTTTTGCGGCCGTGATGAATAAATCGCCTACTACTTCAACTCGTTCAACAGTTCCGTCCCAATCACCTGGGTATTCGCAGTTTGCGATAATGAACTCATCGACCGTAAAGTGTTCGTTGGAACAATGCCAATTCACATACGCATCTTTGTGAAAGAAGCTTCTAATTGTGTTCTCATCTTGAGCCAACACAGCCTTAATAAAACTGCGTACATCCATAATTATTTACCCCGTTAAATTCCAATTTGCAAACTTGTCTGACACTATACTACCACACAGCGCCAAAGAATACAAGAACAGCCGCAGCGAATAACCGTTGCGGCTGATAAACTTACGGGCAGCTCTTTCGAGCTGCCCGAATTTTGTGGAATTTACAGCCCAAGCTCTTCCCGCCAGATGCGGATGTAGGTTCTGGCCTGGGACTGGCTTTCGCCTTCGGCTGCCATGCGGAGCAGCGGCTCCGTGCCGGAGAAGCGGCAGATGACCCAGCTTCCGTCGGTGAAGTAGACCTTGCAGCCGTCAGTGCGGTTGATCTTCTCCACGGTGTTGCCGAAGTCCGGCACTTCCAGCTTTACGAAGAGCTTCTCCTGCAGCTCCACTTTCCGCGCCTGGGTCATGGTGAAGGCGGCATCTTCGTAATACAGCATACCGTACTTGTCGGTGATCTCCTGGTACAGCTGGGACACGGACTTGCCGGTGACGGCCAGCATTTCCACCAGCAGAGCGGCGGCGTAAATACCGTCCTTGCCCGCAATGTGACCCCGGACGGCCAGACCGCCGGAGGACTCACCGCCGATGACGGCGTTGGTCTCCGCCATCTTGGCGGAGATGTACTTGAAGCCCACGGGGACTTCGTAGCACTGCTGCCCCATGTCCTTGGCGACCCGATCCAGCAGGTGGGTGGTGGAGTTGTTGCGCACGCAGGGTCCCGACCATCCGCGGTATTTCAGCAGGTAATAGTAAAGCAGAACCAGCAGGGTGTTGGGATGGAGGAACGCGCCCTTCTCGTCGATAACGCCCAGACGGTCGGCGTCGCCGTCGGTGGCAACGCCCAGATTGCAGCCGTTGTCCACCACGTAGTTGCTCAGCAGCTTCAGGGTGTCGGCGCTGGGGGCGGGCATCTTGCCGCCGAAGAGGGTGTCGTGCTGCTCGTGGATCACGTCCACGTCACACCGGCAGGTCAGCAGAATGGTGCGCAGGCTGCTCTGGCTGACGCCGTACATGGGGTCGATGGCGATGCGCAGGTGAGCGCGCTTGATCTTCTTAGTGTCCACCACCTGCAAAATGCTGTCGATGTACTCATTGAAGGGGTAGCCTTCCCGGATCAGACCCATATCCATGGCCTGATCGTAGTCGATGGACTTCACGTCCTCCGGCTTGAGAAGGGCGATCTGCTCCTCGATCTTTCCGGTGACGACCTGATCGGCGTCCCGGCCGCCGGCGGTGAAGACCTTGATGCCGTTGTAGATCGCGGGGTTGTGGCTGGCGGTGACCGCCAGACCGTAGGGGGTCTGCATCTGCTTGACGGTGAACATGATCAGCGGGGTGGGGGAGGAACGGGCGACCACAAAGACGTGGAATCCGTAGCCTGCCAGAACCTCCGCCGCCCAGTGGGCGGATTCCTTGGACAGAAAGCGGCGGTCATAGCCCACACAGATCTCCTTGCCCTCGTGTCCCTCCAGCAGCATCAGCTTGCACAGGCCGGCCACCACCAGACGGATATTCTCTTTGGTGAACTCGTCTGCGATAACCGCCCGCCATCCACCGGTACCAAATTTAATCATCTTTGATTTTCTCCTCTCCCGGCTTTGCGCCGGATAAAATTCGATTTAAGACAGACCAAATTATGCGCCCCGTCGGGAAGACCATCCGCCGCCAGGGCAATGGCCTTTAGCCCATGACGACCTCTACGTCGCACACCGTACCCACGGGCAGGACGGGCAGCTTGCGCACCTGTTTTCCGTTCATGGTGATGCTCTTGACGCCCTTTTCCACGGCGTCGGGGTTGGTTACATGGATGTGGTACTCCGCCCCGCGCCACTTCCGGCTGACGGAGAATTCCTTCCAGTCGGCGGGGATGCAGGGATCGACGGTGATGCCGTCGAAGTCCGGACGGATACCCAGCATGTACTGGGTGGCCGCGAAGTAAGCCCAGCCGGAGGAGCCGGTCATGAAGGGATGGCGCGCACGGCCATAGGCAGTGTGATCCTTGCCAACCACGAACTGGCAGTAGGAGTAAGGCTCGGACTGGCGAACCTCGATGATGTCATTTTGCAGTGCCGGACACAGGGCGTTGTAGAATTTCATCGCCCGGCTGCCGCGCCCCAGAATGGCCTCGGCGCACCATGCCCAGGGATTGGGATGGCTGAACACGGCGCCGTTTTCCTTCAGACCCGGATACACCCGGGTGACGAAGCCGATGCTGTCGTCGGGGGTGGTGAAGCAGGGGGCGTTGAGCATCAGGCCGTAGGGGGTGTACAGGTACTC
>CAKTKX010000139.1 GCA_934572365.1 uncultured Oscillospiraceae bacterium | reverse complement strand
GGTGTCCACCTCGTCGAAAATCAGGGTCTCCACCTGGTCTTTTTCCGCCAGAACGTTCTTCATGGCAAGCATGATTCGCGCCAGCTCGCCGCCGGAGGCCACCTTGCTCATGGGTTTCAGCGCCTCACCCGCGTTGGCGGACATGTAAAACGCCACGGCGTCCGCGCCGGCGGCTGTCAGCTCCGTCTCCCGAAATTCGCAGGAAAACTGCACCCGGGGCATATCCAGCTGGGTCAGCTCCGTCAGAATGCGCGCCGACATGGCCTTTGCCGCCGTTTTCCGGTTTTCCCGGAGGGCGGACGCCGCGTCCCAGGCGGCTTTTTCCGCCTTTTGCAGCTTCCCTTTCAGCCGTTCCAGATGGTCGTCGGCAAATTCGATGTCATCCAGCTCTTTTCTCGCGCTGTCCAGATAGGCAAGGATGTCCTCGCAGGTCGTGCCGTATTTCCGGCGCAGTTTGTGAATGACGTCCAGCCGGGACTCGATCTGTTCCAGCTCGTCGGCGGAATAGCTTAAGCCATCCCGGGCATCCCGAACCTCCTCGGCGGCGTCCTGAACCTGATACATGAGGTCTGCCACCCGCTCGTGGAGGGCGTTAAAGCTGTCGCTGAACCGGGACAGCCGGGCAAGGGCATACTCCGCCTGGGCAAGCAGCCCGGCGGCGCCGTTGCTATCGTCCCCGCCATAGAGACATTCCACGGCCGTTTCCATGCCGTTGCTCAGCTTTTCGGCATTTTGCAGGATTTTCCGCCGGTCTTCCAGTTTTTCGTCCTCCCCCGGCTCCAGCTCCGCCTTTTCGATCTCCGCGATCTGGTATTTCAGGGTCTCCATGCGGCGCAGCTTTTCCCCTTCATCCATGGTCAGGCGGTCAATTTCCCGCCGCAGCTTCGCCACCGCTTCGTATTTTTCTCCGTAATCGCTCCGAAGCGTCTCGTTTCCGGCAAAGGCATCCAGGAAGGCCAGGTGGTTGTCCTCGTCAAACAGCGACGCGGAATCGTGCTGGCCGTGGATGTTGATGAGCTGGATGCCCAGCTTCCGCAGAATGGACACGGTAACCAAGCTTCCGTTGACCCGGCAGACATTTTTCCCGTCCAGAAAAATCTCCCGCTGGACGACGGTCTCCGGGTCGTATTCCACGCCGTTGTCTTCAAACCAGTTCAGTTTCGGAACCCCGGTAAACACCGCCCGGACGGTGGCCTTATTTGCCCCGGTTCGGATCATGTCCCGGTACGCCCGCTCGCCCAGGATGGCGGAAATCGCGTCAATGACAATGGATTTGCCCGCGCCGGTCTCGCCGGTGAGGACGGTAAATCCCCCATCGAAGGAAATATCCGCGCTTTCAATCACCGCGATATTTTCAATATGCAGAAGGCTCAGCACGGTTACTCCCCCTCTCAGCCGTTTATCAGGCTCTTGATCTCGCCGCAGAAGGCCGCGGCGGCGTTGGTATCCCGCATGATGACCACCACCGTGTCGTCACCGGCCAGGGTTCCCAGCACCACGTTCATATTCATGGCATCCAGCGCGGAGGCCGCCGCGTTGGCCAGACCCGGGAGGGTGTGGATGACGATGATATTCTGGGCATAGTCAAAGCTGGTGACGCACTCCCGGAAAATGGTGTTCAGCCGACCGGTAAAGGCGCTGGGTACCTCCCTTGCCGCCGTCGTGTAGCGGTAGGTGCCGAAGCTGGTCAGCTCTTTGACGATCCGCAGCTCCTTGATGTCCCGGGAAATGGTCGCCTGGGTGCTGGTAAAGCCTGCTTCCTGCAGCTCCTTCAGCAGCTGCTCCTGTGTTTCCACGTTTGTTGTGGAGATGATCTCCATGATCTTTGCCTGTCTCTTCGATTTCAAACCCGGTCACCTCTTACACTTTCTTAAATTTCGCGTTGACCACATCATAAAAACTGCGTTCCTTCAGCCGAACCAGTTTCGTTTCCAAATGAGATTTCTGAATCGTTACCACATCGCCCAGATTCAGCCGGAACGCCCTGCCGCCGTCCACGGAGACATAGGCGTTGCGCCGGGCGTTGCGCACCATTTCCACGGTGACCACCCGGCGGTCGGATGCCACGATGCACCGGCTGCCCACCTCATGTGCGCAGATGGGCGTAATGATAATGTTGTTCGCCTCCGGCTCCACAATGGGTCCACCGGCGGAAAGGCTGTAGGCGGTGGAGCCGGTGGGCGTCGCAACAATCACGCCGTCGCCGCCGCACTCCATGGCCTGAATGCCGTCGCATTTTACGGAAAGATGCACAATGCGGGCGATTGCTCCCTTGGTGATCACCGCGTCGTTCAGACAGATGTCGTGAAACAGAATATCCCGATTCCGCTGCACCGTCACGTCCAGCATCATGCGCTTGTCCATGGTGAACTCCCCCGTGGCCAGCATGGAAAGCTTTTCCATCTCGGTGCTCTCCAGCTCCGCCATGAAGCCCATGGTGCCGATGTTCACGCCGAGAAGGGGGACGCCCCTCCGGGTGGCCGCCTTGGCCATGTGCAGAATGGTGCCGTCGCCGCCGAAGCAGATCACCAGCTCGGCATTGGGCAGCTCCCGATCCAGCCGGGAAAAGCGCAGATCTTTCGGCAGCTCGTAATTGCGGTCTACCTCAAAGGGCAGGCATAATTTCGGCTGAATGCCCGCGTCCCTCAGAATCTGCATGGCGTTTCGCATGGTCTGGAAGTTCCTGTCCCGGTAGGGATTGGGGGTCAGAATGACATTTTTCATGAATTTTCCCCCTTGTCCAGCGTCTGATGTGCCGATTCCACCACCAACGCTGTATCCGGCCGAATGCCGTTTACATCGTCCAGAGTCAAATACGCCAAAAATTCGATATTTCCCTCCGGTCCCTTCACCGGGGAGAAGGTCAGGCCGAGAATTTTGAATTGCAGCTCGTCCGCCAGGGCGACAAAATTGTCCAGCACCTCTTTGTGGGTGGATTTTTCCCGGACGACGCCCTTTTTGCCGACCTTCTCTTTCCCCGCTTCAAACTGGGGCTTGATCAGGCAAAGCACCTGCCCGGTGGGCTTCAACAAATTTTTGATCACAGGCAGAACCAGCTTTAACGAAATAAAACTCACGTCCACCACGGACAAGTCCAGCGGCTCCCCCAGCTGCTCCGGGGTGACGTAGCGGATATTGGTGCGCTCCATGACCACGACTCTCGGGTCGGAACGGATTTTCCAGTCCAGCTGGCCGTAGCCGACGTCAATGGCGAACACCTTTTTCGCCCCGTGCTGCAACAAACAATCCGTAAACCCGCCGGTGGACGCGCCGGAATCGCTGCACACGCAGCCCTCGGTCTTCACGCCGAAGTCCCGCAGCGCCTTTTCCAGCTTCAATCCGCCCCGGCTGACGTAGGGACACGCCGCGCCCCGTACCTCAATTTCCACCGTTTCCTCGTAGGAAACCCCGGGCTTGTCGGCCTTCTGGCCGTCCACGTACACAAGGCCGCTCATGATGACGGCCTGCGCCTTGGAGCGGCTGTCCGCAAGGTTCCGCTCCGTCAGCAGAACATCCAGTCTCTTCTTTACCTTCACTTAGGACAGCACCCCCTGGGTATAGTTTGCGATGGACTCCCCATCCAGACCGTAGTGCCGGTACAGCTCCTTCGTCGAGCCGTGGGTAACGAAATCCGCCCCCAGATCGACGCCGTCCACCCGGCAGTCCGGGCAGAGCTTCCGCAGCTCCCAAGCCAGCGCCTCCCGGATACCGGAGCCGGTGCAGACTTCCTCCGCCACGATCACGCGGCGTTTTTCGGACATTTCCGTCAGAATTTCCCGGGCGGGCAGGGCGGACACCGTGAGAAGCCGCAGAATGGTCGCTTCAATGCCCCGCCGGGACAAAATCTCCGCCGCTTCCAGGACATTATCCAGCATGGAACCATAAGTCACCAGTGTCACGTCCCCGCCATGGCGGTGGCAGCACAGAAGCCCTTCCGTCTCCACATTTTCGCCGGGCTGCCACGCGGAATCCCGGTAGCTGCCCTCCCCGCCCCGGGGATAGCGGATTGCCACGGGGCCGTTGTATGTTTCCGCCGCCCAAGAAAGCATATCCTTCTGTTCGGCAAGACTTGCGGGCGCCAGAATCAGCATTCCCGGCACCTGCCGTAAAAATCCGACGTCAAACACGCCGTGGTGGGTGGCGCCGTCGTCCCCCACAAGCCCCGCCCGGTCTACGGCGAGGATCACATGCAGGTGCAGCATGGCGATATCCTGCATGATCTGGTCATAGGCGCGCTGTAAAAAGGTGGAATAGATCGCCGCCACCGGCACCATTCCCTGCTTGGCAAGACCGCCCGCCATGGAGATCGCGTGTTCTTCCGCAATGCCTACATCGAAAAAGCGCTTGGGGTATTCCCGCATGAACTTCAGCAACCCCGTGCCCCCCGG
>CAKTKX010000138.1 GCA_934572365.1 uncultured Oscillospiraceae bacterium | reverse complement strand
CTGACGGCGGAGCGGGTATACGCCTGCCTGGGCATTGCCGGGGAGCGGAAATGCGGGGAAATGATGGGCTATATTGCCGCCCACGATACGAAAAACGCTTTGGAGCTGTTCAACCGGCTCTATACCGAGGGCAAGGACTTGGGCGCCATGCTGGACGAAATGGCCTGCCTGACCCGGGACCTTCTGGTGCTGAAAACCGCCGGAAACGTCGGGATCACCATGCTTTCCGGCGTGGCGTCGGACAGAGAAGCGCTGGAATTGACGAAAGCGCTGACCAGTGCCGAGTTGGTGCGCATGATGGAGCGGCTTCAGGAGACGATGGCCGGCTTTACTCGAAGCGCCAGCCGCCGCATGGATGCGGAGCTGTGCATCGTGGAGCTGTGCCAGCCGGAGCTGAGTCTGGATACCAAAGCACTGAACGCCCGTCTCACCCGGCTGGAAGAGCAGGTGAAAAGCGGCGCGTTTGTCCCGGCGGCTCCCGTGAAGGCGGAGAAAGCCGCGTCGGAGAAGGACGAATATGAGGACGACCGCCCGCCCATGCCGGACGATGCCGACGCGCCCCCGGCAGAGGATACGCCGCCGGTGGCGGAAAGCGAAGCCCCGGTCGGCTTCTGGTCGGACTTGGTGGCGGCGGTTCGCAAGGAGCTGAAGCCCCCTGTTTCGGGATTCTTTGTGGTGACTCCCAACGCGCCGGTTCAGGGCGCGCTGGTGGGGGACAGGCTGGAGCTTCGGTGCAGCAACGGCTTTACGGCGCAGATGCTGGATAGGCCGGAAATTCTGGAGGTCGTCTCCCGAAAGGCGACGGCAATGCTGTCCCGCCCTGTGAAGGCGGTGACAGTGGATATGTCGGAAAAGCCTGCTGCGAACCCCAGGATGGAGCAGCTGATGAACTTCGGCAGGGCGCACAGCGATATTGTAACGATCAAACGATAATTTTCGTGTGAATTTTCAAGATAGGAGAATCATATTATGGCAAAAGGCGGATTCCGGGGTATGCCCGGCGGAATGAATCAGGCTTCCATGATGAAGCAGGCGCAGAAGATGCAGCAGGAAATGCTCAGGATGCAGGCGGAGCAGGAGGCCAAGACCTTCACGGCGGCATCCGGCGGCGGCATGGTCACGGCCACGGTCAACGGCAAGCATGAGGTCGTCGGCATCGAAATCAAGCCGGAAGCGGTAGACCCCGACGATGTGGAAATGCTCCAGGACATGGTAATTGCCGCAGTCAACGAGGCCATGCGGGCGGCGGACGCCGAGGCGGCGAACAACATGTCCCGTCTCACCGGCGGCCTGAATCTGGGTGGCCTGTTCTAAGGAGAAGCTATGCAGTTTTTTCCCGCTGCGCTGCAAAATCTTGCCGACCAGTTTGCGAAGCTTCCGGGCATCGGCGGCAAAACGGCGCAAAGACTTGCCTTCCATGTGCTGAGTCTGCCCATGGAGGACGCGGAGGAATTTTCCAACGCCATTCTGGAGGCAAAAAAGCAGGTACACACCTGCCCCGTCTGCCAGAATCTGACCGACCGGGAGGTATGCCCCATCTGCGATGACGATACCCGGGACAAAAGCGTCATCTGCGTTGTGGCCGAGCCGAAGGACGTGATCGCCATGGAGCGCAGCCGGGAATTCCGGGGCGTTTACCATGTGCTTCACGGCGTTATTTCGCCCCTGAACCACGTGACCCAGGACGACATCAGGATCAAGGAGCTTCTCCGCCGGGTAGCCGGGGGAGAGGTCAGAGAGGTCATCATGGCGACGAACCCGGATACCGAGGGCGAGGCCACGGCCATGTACATATCCCGTCTGCTTCGCCCCATGGAGGTCAAGGTGACCCGGCTTGCCTATGGCGTGCCCGTGGGCAGCCAGCTGGAATACGCCGACGAGGTGACACTTTCCAGAGCCTTGGAAGGGCGTCAGGAAATGTAAACGAAAAATGTGGGGCTGCCAGCGGCAGCCCCACATTTTTGCACTTTTTTAAGACTTTTTTGCGAATATTCCCGCAGGAAGCTGAGAAAGAACCACACCGGCGAACACCAGACCGCAGCCCAGCAGCTCGCAGGATGTCATGGTTTGATGGAGGATCAGCCAGCCGCCCAGGGCGGCAAAGACGGATTCCAGACTCATGATCAGCGATGCCGTAGTCGGCTCCAAGTCCTTTTGCCCGACGATTTGCAGCGTGTAGGCGACGCCCATGGACAGAACGCCGGAAAAGACCAGGGGAAACCAGCAGGCGGCAATGGCGGAAAAACTGACGGATTCCTTCGTCAGCAGAATAAAGGGCAGGGAAAGCACCGTAACCACCAGCGCCTGAATGCAGTTCATGCGCAGACCATCCAAATTTCCCGCCAGCCGGTCAATGCAGGTGATCTGCACGGAAAAGGCCAGGGCGCAGCCCATCAGATACAGGTCGCCCTTGTTGATCTGAGAAACGCCCATGCAGCTGAGCAGATACAGCCCGGCGACCGCCAGCGCCACGCTGAAAACGGTGGTTTTGGGCGGCTTTTTCCCGAGAAACAGCCCCAGCACCGGCACCAGCACGATGTACATGGCGGTAATGAACCCCGCCTTTCCCGCGTCGGTGTAGACGATGCCGATCTGCTGCAAGCTGGATGCGACGAACAGGGCGCACCCGCAGATCAGCCCCACCCGCCACAGCGTCGGGTCTTTCCATTTTGCCGCGGATTCCCGGAAGCTGCACTTGCCGACATCCAGCAAAAACGCGCAGGGAATCAGAAACAGCACGGCAAGCAGGCACCGCGCGGCCTGAAAGGTAAAGGGGCCAATATGATCCATGCCCACGCTCTGGGCGATAAAGCTAAAGCCCCAAATGGTTGTACCCAGCAGCAGACACAGACTGCCTCGAATGCGTTCTCTCCTCATTTTCATCACCGCAGGTTACTTTAGCATAATTCGCCGATCATTGCAAGCGGCGTTGCTTTTTTTGGATAGTGTGGTATAATAGTAGAAAAAATCAGGAGGATAAATTATGGAAGAAATCAAAAAAATCCCAAGCCGCGACCAGATTCCGGCGGAGGACAAATGGGCGATCGAAGACCTGTACGCCACCGACGATGCCTGGGAAGCGGATCGGGCAACCCTGGAGGAAAGCCGGAAGACCCTGGCATCCTTTGCCGGACGCCTGGGGGAGAGCGGCGAAACGCTGTATGCCTATCTGGAAAACATGGAGCGGGTCAACGCCAAGGCGGAGCTGCTGGGCAATTACTGCATGCGCCGGGCGGACGAGGATACCCGGAACGCCGCCTACCAGGGGATGACCGGTAAATTTATGAGCACCGTGGTGGCGCTGGGGGCGGCGTGCAGCTTTGATACCCCGGAGATCATGGCAATTTCCGACGAAAAGCTGGCGCAGTTTTACGCGGATTGCCCCAAACTGGCGCGCTACCGCCGCTTCCTGACAGACCTGCGCCGCCGCAAGGCGCATACCCTCTCCGCCGCGGAGGAAAAGCTTCTGGCGGCGGCGGGAGAAATGTCCCAGGCGCCTGACACCATTTACGGCTCCCTCACCGACGCGGACATGAAGTTCCCCGACGCCGTGGATGCCGACGGGAACAAGCATCCTCTGACCCAGGGAACCTTTGTCAGCCTGGAGGAAAGCGGCGACCGGGTACTGCGCCGGAGCGCCTACGAGAACCTCTACGGCGTTCTGGGGGACTTCAAGACCACTGCTGCCGCCATCCTCAACGCCCAGAACAAGCAGCTGAAATTCTTCGCCGAGGCGCGGAAATACGACACGGCCTTTGAAGCATCCCTGGACGCCACCAATGTCCCAACCTCCGTCTACAAGAATCTCATTGAGACGGTTCACAAGAACATGGACAAAATGCACCGCTATGTCCGCCTGCGCAAGAAGCTGCTGGGCGTGGACGAGCTGCATTTCTACGACGTGTACACGCCGCTGCTCAAGGATGTGGATAAGCGCATCCCTTATGAGCAGGCAAAGCAGACTGTCTATGACGCGCTGGCGCCTCTGGGGGACGACTACCGCGCCATTCTGAAAAGCGGCTTCGACCATCGCTGGATCGACGTATACCAGAATGAGGGCAAGCGCAGCGGCGCCTACTCCGCCGGTACGGTGGTGCATCCCTACGTCCTTCTGAACTACACTGGCACCCTGGACAGCCAGTTCACCCTGGCGCATGAGATGGGTCATGCCCTCCATTCCTACCTGTCCAACAAGCATCAGAACCCCATTGACGCGGACTACGTGATCTTCGTGGCGGAGGTGGCCTCCACCTGCAACGAGGCGCTGCTGATGGAATATCTGCTGGGCAAGACCACGGATAAGAAGGAGCGGGCGTACCTCATCAACCATTTCCTCGACCAGTTCAAGGGAACGCTGTACCGTCAGACCATGTTCGCCGAGTTTGAGCTG
>CAKTKX010000137.1 GCA_934572365.1 uncultured Oscillospiraceae bacterium | reverse complement strand
GCCCAGTTGCCGCTGCGGAAAATCGGCACGACCTTGCCGTCCTCGCAGATGCCGTCGATGTTCATGCTGTCGCAGCCGATCATGAAGTCCTCGTGGATCATGGAATCGTTGACGCCCAGGGCGCGGCACTCTTCCAGAGTCTTATTCTGGAAATCCTGGATGGTGTCGGCAAAGCCCATGCCCAGCGCCAGATGGCAGGCGGCGTTCTCGTCGAACAGGGTGTTATAGAACAGGATGCCGCTCTCCGCAATGGGGCTGTGCTGGGGTACCAGGGCGCACTCGCCCAGATAGGACGCGCCATCATCCATGGCGATCATGGTCTTGAGCAGCTCCTCGCCCTTCTCCGCCTTGACCTCTACGGCCTTGCCCTTTTCAAAGCGGACGGAGAAATTCTCGATCAGCTGACCCTGATAGCTCAGGGGCTTGCTGGCGTAGACGATGCCCTCGGCCTCGCCCCGCTTGGGAGAGATGAAGCACTCCTCCGTGGGGATGTTGGGGTTGAAGAAGATGCCCTGCAGGCTGGTGTCTCCGCCGCCCTTCCACTCGCCCTCGGGGATCATGCCCACGGTCAGGTCGGTGCCGTTTTCAGCGGTGTAGTGCAGGCTGCGGATGTGCAGGCCGTTGAGGTAAGCGCAGCGGTCATGCAGATCGGCGTTGTGCTCCTCCCAGGCCTTCACGGGGTCGTCGGTCACGCGGGAGGTGAACAGGATGGCCTCCCACAGCTTCTCCATGGCGGTGCTGGTGCGCATTCCGGGGAATACCTTCTTCGCCCAGGCCGCACCGGGGACGGCGGCGATGCACCACTGATCCTTGTTCTCCAGCTGGTCGTTGTAGGGCTTCACGATGGGGTAGCGCATCTGCCGCGCCTTGGACAGCTTCGCCATATTGATGCCCTTCAGGCCGTCCGGGTCTTCGGAAATCAGGTGGATGCGGCAGGGAACCACGTCCACGTAATGCTGCAATCTGGCCTTCTGCCACTCGGAAACCTCGCCCATGGTCTTGACGGACTGGTGGCGGACATGGAGCTTCTGCAGGGGCTGATAGTTCCACTCCACAGTGACCTTCTTTGCCTTGGCCTTGTAGGCTTCCTCCACGACCATCTGCACAAATTCCGGCTGGTCAAGATCGGCGTAAATCAGCACCTCCTGTCCCTTCTGGACGTTGACGCCGCTGCGGACGATCAGGCGGGCATATTCTCTTAAAACCGTTTTCTTCATAAAATGTGTCTCCTTTTCTTAAAAGCTCCGGGAAAAGCGAACTTTTTAGGTTCCCAGAGATTTCCTGGACTTTTGCTATAGTAGCAGATTTTCCCCAAAAGGTCAATGCTTGTTGCAATCCATTCAAAAATCGTTTATAATTGCATCAATTCATCCACCAGTTTTTGCCGGGATATGCCGCATGATACACGCTCCCAGGCAGACCGGTTATCAAGAGAGGTATTCTTATGCTTACAAAAGAAGAATTTCAGCAGAAGGTTCAGGAAGGCGTCCGCATTCTGGACGGTGCCACCGGCTCCAATCTCCGCGCCGCCGGAATGCCCAAGGGCTGCTGCACCGAGCAGTGGGTGCTGGAAAATCCGGGACCCCTGGTGGCGCTGCAGCGCGCCTACGCCGCCGCAGGCAGTCAGATCATCTACGCCCCCACCTTCCAGGCGCAGCCCATCGCCCTGAAAACCGTAGGCATGGACGCCCAGACGGAGAAGATCAACGAAGCGCTGGTGGCGCTGTCCCGCTCCGCCGCCCCTGGGTGTCTCATCGCGGGCGACCTGACCACCCTAGCCGTTTACTGCGACAGCTGGAACCCGGACTGCTTTGACTTGCTGGTGGAGAATTACCGCCGCCAGATCCGCGGTCTGATCGACGGCGGGGCTGACCTGCTCATCGGTGAGACCCTGCTTTATGCCCAGGAGGCGGAAGCCATTCTCACCGCCGCCGAGCTGGAAGGCGCTGGGGCAGCCATGTACTCCTTCACCCTACAATCCGACGGGGCGCTGCTCTCCGGCGCGGACGGCGGGAAGGTTCTGCACGATCTGGAATCGGCAGGCGCGGCCGCCGTGGGCTTTAACTGCGTGGCAGCGGACATGATGACGCCCCATCTGGTATCCAAGCTGCGCCGCAGTGTGAAGGTTCCTCTGATCTGCAAGCCCAACGCGGGCATTCCCACCATCAACGACCAGGGTGTCGCCGAGTACGCTCAGACACCGGAGGAATTCACGGAAATCATGCTTCAGTGCCGGGACAACGGCGCCGCCTTGCTGGGCGGCTGCTGCGGCACCACCCCGGCATTCATTGCGGCTCTCGCCAAATCGCTGTAGAGCCGGTGCTCCGTTTTCGTTTCCCTTCGCCGGAAACTCTTAAGATTTTCCAAAAAGCGGGCGTTTCGTCCGCTTTTCTTATTGCCAAGCCAGGTGATGTTTGATATAATTACATTGTTATGAAAAACAGAATTCATCTCTATGTCAGCCGCAAAAACGCGCTGACCTGGCTGATGGCGCTGTGCATGGTCTGCTCGGCAGTGGCCCGCATTGCGCTCTCCGGTTTGAAAGGGTCCGGAGACGCGCATTTCGTGTGGAGCCAAATCGTTCTGCCAATCGCGGCGTCCGTGCTGTACGCGCTCATCGCCCTCCTGTCCGGGGAAGAACGGTTCTATAAGACCGCCATTCCCGTCTGGCTCATGGCCTGGTATGCCGGTCTGACTTTTTCAAGCGGCGTTTCCAGCCGGTTTATGGCGTTCCTGTTCTGGATCGCGGTGATTTTCTTCGCCTTCCTCTACACGGACATCACCGCAGGACGCCGCAGGCACGCCGTGCTGCTCCTGTTCCCCATTCTGTGCTGTCCGCTGCTGTTCCTGCTGTACTGCTACCGGGCGTTCCTCCTGCGGGGCGACCTCACTGCGGGCGGCAAGTGCCTGCCGGACTTTCTCATGGTTCTGGGAATGCTGATCCTTCTTTTCGGCATTCGGGTGCATCCGGTGGGCGAATACCATCCCACCTGGGGCGACCGCACCGACGGACGCCGTCTGCGCACCCTGCCCCCCATGGCGCAGGTTTCCCCTTACATCATGGTCACCCGGAATACCTCGACGAACTTCTTTGAGGAATCTCTGGAGATCAGCCACATCGACCGCTACATCCGCCGCAAGCGCCGGGAGGGTCTGACCAGCTTCGGCATTACCCACGTTCTGCTGGCGGCCTATTGCCGGGGCGTGTGCCGCTATCCCGGTCTGAACCGGTTTATCGCGGGACAGAAGGTCTATTCCCACGACGAGGATATCCAGTACTGCATGACCATCAAGAAGGAAATGACCGCCGACTCCCCGGACACCATCGTCAAGGTACATTTGAATCCCCATGACACCGCCGACGATGTCTACCGCAAGCTGCAATCCGCCGTGGAAAATGTCAAAAACACGCCTTTGGATTCCAACTTTGACAATACGGCGGGGGCGCTCACGCTGATTCCCGGCGTGTTCCTGAAATTCACGGTGTGGTTGCTGAAAACCCTGGATTATTTCGGGATGCTGCCCAAATTCCTGCTGGAGGTCAGCCCCTTCCACGGGAGTCTGTTCTTCACCTCCATGGGAAGTCTGGGCATCCCGCCCATTTACCACCATCTGTATGACTTCGGCAACCTGCCGGTGTTCGGCGCCTTCGGCATGAAGCGCCGGGCTGTGGAGGTGCAGGAGGACGGCACCGTGGTGGAAAAGAAGTACGTAGACGTCAAGTTCACCATGGACGAGCGGATTGTGGACGGCTTCTACTACGCCGCATTCTTCAAGCATTACCGCCGCATTCTCGCCCATCCCGAAATTCTGGACAATCCGCCCGAGGAAGTGCTGAGCGACATTGACTGACATGAAAGAGCAGATTCTCTCCTTTCTTCCCCGGGAATATCCCTGGAAAGACCGCCTTTTCGTATTTCCCGAGCTGGATTCCACCAACAATCGCCTGAAAGTCCTGGCTTCCCAGGGCGCTCCCCACGGCACCGTGCTGATCGCCGACCGCCAGACCGGCGGCCGGGGACGGATGGGGCGGTCGTTCCTCTCCCCACCGGGGGTGGGGATTTATATGAGCATTCTGTTGCGTCCAAAGTGCGCGCCCCAGGAGCTGATGCACCTGACCTGCGCCGTCGCGGCCGCCATGTGCCGGGCGGTGGAGCGTTCCGTTCATCTTCGTCCCGGCATCAAGTGGACGAATGACCTGGTTTGGGGAAAGCAGAAGTTCGCCGGAATCCTCACGGAAATGGGGCTGAATTCCACCGGGGGCGTTGACTGGGCAATTGTGGGTATCGGCGTCAACTGCTGCCAGAGGGCGGAGGATTTTCCCCCGGAAATCCGGGACAGAACCTGCTCCCTCGCCATGGCGGCCGGCCGGGAAATCGACCGCTGCCGGGTCGCCGCCGCCATGATGGA
>CAKTKX010000136.1 GCA_934572365.1 uncultured Oscillospiraceae bacterium | reverse complement strand
CTTCATTTGGATTGCCTTTTCCTCTAACTGCAATATAATTTGCCTTAGGTACATTTACAATCTCTGGTTTGTTCTTAGGCATATAAAATTCTTTATATTCTTTCTTAAAGTCAAAAGCCATAATAACCTCCAAAATTCCGATTTCTGATTCTGATCTTATCCTATCACAAACCAAAAAACAAGACCGCACTGCCGCGTTCATTCAGCGGCATCCCTCGCCCCGCCGTCTCCCGGAAGGGCAGATATTCCATAAACTTCTGAACCGCCGGGGTCAGATGCGCCCGGTTTTTCATGGCAAGCCCAAGCTTACCCATGCTGTACCATGCGTTCCCCCGCTCCTGGGTCGTGACCATTCTGCTGGTCAACAGCGGATTTTTGCGGAAAGGGACATAAAGCTGCCGCACAGTCCCCCATACCATCGGGCTGTGCTGCCGGACAGAACCTGGAAAACGTTCCTTTTCCAAAGAAAATGCGGGGAAAGACAATCGCCTTTCCCCGATTGGCATAAGAACTCAATTCGCGGCAGAAATTGCGGTGATGTGGGGGTTGACGCCCTCGTACCAGTAGAGGAACCCTTCGGCGTTGATCACGTCGCCGATTTGCAGCGCTTCCACAGCCTGATAGACCTCGGTGTCCTGACCGCACAGGTAGGACTCTACGCAGAAGGTGTAGGTCTGGTCGTTCACGGTGACGTTGAAGTACAGGTCGTTGCCCTTCTCGCCGGAGCCGTCCCAGTTGTACAGGAAGGCAGCCTCGTTGCCGTTGGCGTCGGTGCTGGGAGCCACGGTCAGGCCGGTGAAGGAAACAAATTCGTTCTGATGGTCGATCAGTTCGTCGGTGCCCAGCAGGTCGGTAACGTCCAGAGGCTCGGCAATGTAGGTGTCGCCCTTGACGAATTCAAAGGTGCCGTCCATGATCTCCACCTCGCCGGACCACTCGCCCTTGTAGCCGGTGACGCGGATCTTGGTGCCGGGAACCAGCTTGGCGGCGTCCTCCTCGGAGCAGGCCAGATTGTACAGGAAATAGGCGCCGTCGGGGCTCTGGCAGTAAACGGTGACCTTACCCTCCCACCAGGACTGGTGCGCCTGAACGTAGGTCTCCACAACGACCTCCGTGTCGTTGGCGGCGGCCATATAATCGGCGTGGCTCATTCCGGCATCCTTCTTGGCACAGGCGGCGAAGGACAGAACCATTGTCAGAACCAGAAGCATGGCAATCAGCTTTTTCATGTTTCAAAACTCCTTTTTCATATATCGTACCACGGGGTACAGCCCCATTATACTACAGGATTTGCGGAAATCAATCTTTTTTACGGCGTTTATTCAGCTTTTCCCGGAGAACATAGATGCCCATCCCCACCCAGCAGGTCGCAAGGCCGATCAGCAGCGCTTTGGAAACGGCGGGAAGCGGCCCTAAGCCGCTGGCGGATACCTGAATCTGATCTAAGCGGTACAGGGAGGAAACGTCGCTGTAAAGAGACGAAAGGTACTTGGCGTTGACCGTCTGGTGACGGCGCACGGATTTGTTCACGTCCTCGATCAGCTGTCCGGCGGCGTTGCGCAGGGACGCGGAGCCGTTGAACACGGGGGTGACGAAGGTGCAGTCCGTGTAGCGCATCAGCAGCCGGGCGGCCTCGATTTTGGCGCGGTAGTGGGTGTCGTTATCCTCGCCGCAGCGGCTTAAATAGTCCTGATAGGCGGGGCTTTCCTGCGCCTTGGACGTGACGGGGATGTACCCCTCCGTCTGGGAATAGGCGATCTGCACGTCGTCGGTCAGCAGATACTGGGCAAACAGCCAGCTCGCCAGCACCTCCTGGGGGTCGGACTTGTTGAACACGCACACCGACGGCCCCTGGGAGATCATCTGGGGCTGCTCCGGGTCAAACTGGGGAACCGGCAGCACTGCCAGCTCGAAGGGAATCAGCTTTTCCTCGGCAATGTCGATGAGGGGCGCGTCGGCGCCCATCCAGGTCGCGCCGGCGGTGGAGTCGATGGCGAAAATGCACTGGCCGGCGTTGAGGAAATTGGCGGGATAGCCTGCCAGCTTGAAGGTGTTGAACGCCCCGGAGGCGGCATGCTGGGCAACGGTGGTGAGGATTTCTCCCGTGGTGTCGTTGAACAGCTGCACCTCGCCGCTGCCGGTGGAGTAGCCCGCGCCCCGCTGCTTGAGCATCTGAATCATCATGTTATCCGTGGACTTGTAAATAAAGGGAATCAGCACCTTCTGGCCGTTCAGCAGGTAATTCCCGGCGCTGTCCTTCGCCATGGCGGCTTCGGACACCTCCCACACAAAGTCCCAGGTCAGGACGTCGGGAAGGGTATACCCCAGCTTTTCCACATAGGTCTTGTTGACATAGCAGGCTTCCGTGGAGCGCATGTAGGGAATGGCGTAATAGTGGCCGTTTATGGCGCATTCCGACAGAAACTGGGGGACGATCTCGTCTTGCGTGGGGGAGTCGAAGCGCACCTCGCTGCCACCGAGGCCGTATTTTTCGTCGGCGAACAGGTCGTCCAGGGGAACCACCGTGTCTTCGCCGGTGAGATAAGTGGCAATGTGGTCGGGGTAGGTGATGCACACATTGGGGGTGGTGTCGGTTGCAATGTTGGTGATGACGTCGTTGTAGATTTTGCCGTAGTCCGTGTACAGCCGGAGATTCACGGTGACGTTGGGATACAGCGTTTCAAAATCCGCAATGGCCTGCTTGTAGATGTTCACCTGGGTCATGTTGGTGTCGTTTTTCGCCCAGAAGGTGATCTCATGGCGCCGGGAGGTATCAAACTCATCGGGAACTGGATAGGAACTGGAAGCGGCGGTATCTTCCTCGGAGGAAAGCGTGCCGTGGCAGCCGGTGAAGGCAAGGGTCAGCACCAGGGCAAGGGCGAGGGCAAGCAGCTTTTTCATCCCTTCACGCCCCCTCTCGAAACGCCCTCCATGATCTTCTTCCGGAAAATCAGGAACAGTACGATCAGCGGCAGGGAAATGGCGACCACCGCCGCCATCATGGCGGGGATGTTCTCCCGGCCGAAGCCGTTTTCCCGAATCTCCTGAATGCCGTTGGACACCAGAAAATAGGACTGGTCGTCAGTAATCAGCCGCGGCCAGACATAGGCGTTCCAGCACTCGATGACCTTCAGAATGGTAATGGTGACGACGGTGGGGCGGCAGATGGGGATCATCACCTTGAACAGATACTTGAGGTCGGAGGTGCCGTCCACCTTGGCGGCGTAGTAAAGCTCGTCGGGAACCTGGGAAAAGGTTTCCTTCAATAAATAGATGTAAAATACCGACGTTACGGAGGGCAGAATCAGGCCGGTGAAGGTGTTGCGCAGGTTCAGGTCGGTGATGGTGACAAAGTTGGTGATGACCACCAGCTCCGTGGGAATCATCATCAGGGACAGAAACAGGGCGAACACCAGATCCTTGCCCTTGAAGCTCAGCCGGGCAAAGCCATAGGCCGCCAGCACCGTGACAATGAGCATCAGGCCGGTGGTGACGACGGTGAAGACGATGGTGTTGAGAAAGTATCCCCCCAGCGGCACCTGGGTGAAGGCATCCACGTAATTTTGCAGGGTGGGGGACAGAGTGTACAACTTGGGAACCCACTCGGAATTGTAGGCGCCGTAGCTTTTGACGGAGGAAAGCACCATCCAGTAGAAGGGAAACAACACCAGAATGCCCCAGACGGTCAGAAAGAAACAGGTAATTGTTTTTCTGACCCGATCCCGGAGACGGGCGCTTTTCTCGATCTTTTCGTAATCCAAATTCGCCGCCTCCTTTTAGTAGTGGACGTGCTTCCTGCTCACCAGCAGGTTGATGCAGGTGATGGTCAGCACGATGGCGAAGAGCAAAATGGCTGCCGCGGAGGCGTAGGAGGGGTAGCCGCCGGAGTCGCCGTAGAGCATGTCGTAGATGTAGCCGACAATGGTGTTCATCCCGGCGGCGTTCAGGTTGGTGCCGAACAGGGCGACGGCGTCGGAGTAGGCCTTGAACGCGCCGATGAAGCCCGTGATGACCAGATAGAATACCGTGGGGGAGATCATGGGCAGGGTGATTCTGGTAAAGATGCGCCACCGGGGAGTACCGTCCACCTTGGCGGCGTTGTAATAGGTCTGGTCAACGGAGGCCAGCGCGCCGGTGAGGATCAGAATCTTGAAGGGCAGAACAACCCAGATGGTGTAAAAGCACAGCACGAACATCTTCGCCCAGTAAGGCCCGTCGATGAAGTCCACCGGCCCCGCGCCGAACCAGCTTAAGACCAGATTGACAAGACCGTCGGAGTAGGGCGTCCGCTTGAAAAAGATCATGAAAACCAGACCCACAGCCAGCGTGTTGGTCACATAGGGCAGGAAGTAAACGGTCTGGTAAAGCTCCCGCAGCTTCTGAATGGAGCTGAGTCCCACGGAGATCAGCATGG
>CAKTKX010000135.1 GCA_934572365.1 uncultured Oscillospiraceae bacterium | reverse complement strand
TAGCCCAGCAGGGAAATGACGGTGTTGGTGGCGGTATTGTCGCTGGAAACGATCATCCAGTACAGCATTTCCCAGAGGGAAGCGCCGTCCTGCCGGTAGCCGGGTTCAAAGACTTCGGTGTCGCTGCAAAAATCCCCCGGGGTAATGGCGAGATGTTGGTCAAGAGACAGCTTCCCGTCCATCACGTCCTGTAGGGCGCAGCATAAAATCGATACCTTGATGGTGGAGGCGGAGACCACCCGGGTGTTCTCCCGAATGGCGGCAATGGGAGTGCCGGTGGTCAAGTCCACGCAGTACAGCGCGGTCTTGGCGGGAAACGCGGCCATGACCGCGTTCAGCCGGGAAGCCAGATCGTTCATGGTCACGCCTCCAATGTGATGCAGCCCGCACCCGCATCCAGACGGCACTTACGACCCATGGGCAGCGCCAGGGTGGTGGCGCAGTGGCCGCAGGCTAAGTCCATGACGGCGGGCTTTCCGGCGGGGACGATGAGCTGGGCGAAAATCTCGTCCATCGTCAGGGTGCGCTCCGGCATTTCCGGCACGCAGTCCGTCCACGCGCCCAGAAGGATACCGGCGCAGTCCCGGAACTTTCCGGCGTTGCGCAGTTGGGTGAGCATACTGTCCAGACGATAGGTCTTTTCCCCAATGTCTTCCAGGAACAGGATTTTGCCCTTGGAATCGACCTCCCAGGGCGTGCCGAGAGACGCCGCCAGCAGGGACAGATTGCCGCCGCAGAGGATGCCTTCCGCCTCGCCCGGAACAAGTGTGCGGATGCTCTGGCCTTCCGGATTGGAAATTACGCCGTCCAGGCCGCCGAACAGGGCTTTTTTCAGATACCCGAGGGTGTACGCGTCCGGGTGCGGCTCGGTAGAGGGCATGGTGCAGTGGAAGGTGGCAAGGTCGCAGATCTGATTCAGAAACAGGTGCAGGGCGGTGACGTCGGAATAGCCGCCGAACCACTTGGGATTCTTCCGGATCACGTCGGCGTCCAGCAGGGGGAGAATGCGGTGGCCGCCGTAGCCGCCGCGGATGCACCACACGCCGTCGATGGTTTCGTCGCCGAAGGCGCGGTTGATGTCCTCCGCCCGCTGGGCGTCCGTCGCGGCGAGATAGCCGTCCCGGTTGGCAAAATAGCAGGAGGGGTACAGCACCGGCTCCATGCCCAGCTGACGGACAAGGTCAAGAGCGCCTGGGAGTTTTTCCTCCGGCACGGCGGAGGCGGGGGCGACCAGCGCCACTCTGGCGCCGGGAAAAAGGGGCTTTGGATGGATCATGGCAGGCACCTCGAAAAGAAATATGGCGCAAGCAGAACACATGCCCGTGTTCTGCTTGCAGAGAATCAGAATTGTTTGCGGTATTCTTCCAGCTCAGGCTCACTTGCCAGAACAAAGTGGCCGGGGACGATCTCGCACCAGCTGGGCTGGTTTGTCTCGCTGTAGTGATGGCAGCCGGGGTCGTAGACGATGAGCTTCTTTTGCCGCTCCGCAATGGGGTCGGGCTGGGGAATGGCGGACAGCAGCGCCCGGGTGTAGGGATGCAGGGGATGGGCGAACAGCTCCTCACTCTCCGCCAGCTCCACGATCTTGCCCTTGTGAATGACGGCGATCCGGTCGCAGATGAAGCGAACCACCGAAAGGTCGTGGGCAATGAACAGGTAGGTCAGATTCCGCTCCTTTTGCAGCTTGGACAGCAGATTCAGCACCTGCGCACGGATGGAAACGTCCAGCGCGGAGATCGGCTCGTCGGCGATGATGAAATCCGGTTCCATGATCAGCGCCCGGGCAATGCCGATGCGCTGGCGCTGACCGCCGGAGAATTCATGGGGGAAGCGGCTGGCAAATTCTGGAAGCAAACCCACGTCGGACAGGGCGCTTGCCACCTTGGCCTGACGCTCGCTTTCGGACAGGTGGTGTCCGCCTGCGTAAAGTCCTTCGCTGACAATATAATCCACCTTCGCCCGTTCGTTCAGGGAGGACATGGGATCCTGGAAGATCATCTGGATGCGCCGGGTGACTTCCCGGTCAAGGGACTTGGAGACACGTCCGTTGATCTGCTTGCCGTCAAAGAGAATTTTGCCCCCGGCAGTGGGGTGAATGCGGATGATGGCGCGGCCGATGGTGGTCTTTCCGGAGCCGGATTCGCCAACCAGACCGAAGGTCTCGCCCTGATAAATGTGGAAGGATACGTTATCCACCGCGGTAAAGGCGTGCCGCCGGGAACCAAACCGGACGACAAGATCCTGAACCTCGACCAGCTTCTTTCTGTCTTCAGTCAACGCGGTTCACTCCCTTCTCCCGCAGAATGCGGACATGCTCCGGCGGCTCCACCTTGGGAGCGCGGGGATCCATCAGCCATGTGCGGGCATAGTGGGTAGGCGTGACCTCGAAGAAGGGAGGACGCTCTACAAAATCGATTTTCAGTGCTTTGGGATTCCGGGGAGCAAAGGCGTCGCCCTTGACCTCGTGGAACAGGTTGGGCGGCGTACCCTGAATGGAGTACAGCGGCTCGTCCTTGGTTCCCAGCTGGGGAAGGCTGGACAGCAGCGCCCAGGTGTAGGGGTGACGGGGGTCGTAGAACACCTCGTCGCAGGTGCCAAGCTCCACGATATCGCCCGCGTACATGACGGCAATCCGGTCGGCCACATTTGCCACCACGCCCAGGTCATGGGTAATGTAGATGGTGGTGAGGTTGTACTTTTTCTGCATGGCCTTGATCAGCTCCAGAATCTGCGCCTGAATGGTCACGTCCAGAGCGGTGGTCGGCTCGTCGCAGATGAGGATTTTCGGCCGGCAGGCGACGGCGATGGCGATGACCACCCGCTGGCGCATACCGCCGGAAAATTCGTGGGGATACTGCTTGTAGCGCCGCTCGGGGTCGTCAATGCCCACGTCGCTCAGCACCTCCAGCACGGCCTGATAGGCGTCCTTACCCTTCAAGCCCTGGTGCAGCTCCACGGCCTCCTGAATCTGCTTGCCGATGGTTTTCAGGGGGTTCAGGGAGGTCATGGGGTCCTGAAACACCATGGCGATCTCCTTGCCCCGGATCTTCAGCCAGTCCTTGTCGGTCTGGAATTTGGTTAAGTCCATGCCGTTATAGAGGATGGAGCCGCTGTCGATGTAGCCGTTGGCGTCCAGAAGACCCATGGCGCATTTGACGAATACGGACTTTCCGGAGCCGGACTCGCCCACGATGGCAAGGCTCTCGCCATGATAAACGTCCAGGGAAATGCCCCGGATGGCGTGGAGAATCTGACCGCGAAGGGTGAATTTTACATTCAAATCCCGAACGGAGAGAACAACTTCTTTATCTTCCATTGTGATCTCTCCTTATCTGACGTGATTCTTGGGGTCGGCGGCGTCGGCGAAGGCGTTGCCGATGATGTAGAAGGAAACGGTGATAACCACCAGTACGGCCACGGGGAAGAACAGCTGATAGCGCAGGGAAGCCACGGTCATCAGCGACCGTCCGGTCTGAATCAGATTGCCCAGAGACGGCGTGTCCACGGGAAGGCCGATGCCGATGTAGGTGACGAACACCTCGTTGCCGATGGCGGAGGGGATGGCCAGCGCCATGCGCATGGTGATGACGGACACCATGTAGGGCAGCAGATTCTTGACGATGATGCGCCCGGTGGAAATGCCCAGGCACCGGGAGGCAAGGTTATAGTCCCGGTCGCGGATAATGATGATCTGGTTGCGGATGAACCGCGCCATACCCAGCCAGCCCGTTAAGGACAGGGCAAACACGATGGTGGAAACGCCGGGCTTTAAGATGTAGGAAATGAGAATCAGCAGCAGCGTCTGGGGAATGTTGTCCAGGACGTTATACAGCTCGGTAAAGAAGAAATCCAGCTTGCGGACATAGCCCCACAGCACGCCCACCAGGATGCCCACCACGGCCTCCACCAGAGCCACGGAGAAGCCGATGAACAGGGACGTGCGGGTACCTGCCCAGATACGCGCCCAGAGATCCTGGCCGATAGAGTTTGTTCCGAACCAGAATTCTTTGCTGGGGGGAATATTGTTCAGAGGCAGACCCCACTGGTCGTTGTGAATGAGAATGGGATCCTTCTGTCCGGGAAGGTAGGGCTGGATAAAGGTGAACAGCAGTACCGCTACCATGACAAAAAGGAAAAAGACCGCGATCTTATTCTGAAAAAACGCACGGAGGGTGGATTTCCAGTAGGAATAATCGGAATAGCCGCCCCGCTCTGCGTCCTCGGCGTTGAATCCGGCGAAGGAGAAGGCCTCCTCGTCGCTCATTTTCGGCGTGACTTCTTCCTGAAGCTGCCGGGAGAGCTTGTCCCCCAGAGCATCGGTGGCCTGGTCACGCAGGGTGTGAAATCCAAGACGTTTCATCAGCGGGAACCCTCCTTCTTGGCAAAGCTGATCCGGGGATCGACGATTCCCATGAGAATGTCGCCGAAAAG
>CAKTKX010000134.1 GCA_934572365.1 uncultured Oscillospiraceae bacterium | reverse complement strand
AGGGCGCGCTGACGCTGGAGCAGAGCTGCCAGCTGATCTCCTACATCAACGGCGACCTGACCGACGAAAGCGACGATTTGATCGACGATACCCTTTTGTATTTCTACTTCGTCCGTCTGGCAGCCCGGGCGCAGGACTTGGGAGACGAGGATGTCTGGGATGCCGCCCTGAAAGAGGTGACGGCTGGCTACCGCGAGCCGATCCCCGGCGCCGGAGAGAAGCTGGAAAGAGTGTTAAAGGTAATGCTCACCGCCTGGCTGGCCGGCCGGCTGAAAGCCCAGGCAGAGCAGATGCTGTCACAGTTATCAACTGAAAAAGGAGAATAAAGCAATGGATGAAAACGGAACCTACAGTTGGCCGGGCGGCCAGAATGTAAGCCCAAAGAGAAAGTCGGATTTCAAGCGAGCCGGACGCACCGTGATTGCCGTCGTGGCGGCGCTGGTGGTGCTGGCCGTTGTGCTTACCTGCTTCTACACTGTAGATGACAAGCAGCAGGCGGTGGTCACGACCTTCGGCAAGGTCACGGACGTCACCGAGGCGGGCGTCCACTTCAAGCTCCCACTGGGTATCCAGAAGGTGGAGAAGGTGGACGTGAACGTCTATCAGAAAATCGAGCTGGGCTATTCCAGCAGTGGAAACAGCTACGAGGTCAACGACAGCGAAAGCACCATGATCACCGGCGACTACAACATCGTCAACGTGGACTTCTTCGTGGAGTACAAGATTTCCGACCCGGTGCAGTATCTGTATTCCTCCAACAAGCCGGAGCTGATCCTGCGCAACCTGATCCAGAGCCAGATCCGCAACGTGGTGGGCTCTTCCAGCGTGGACGCCGTGCTCACCGACGGCAAGGAGGGCATCCAGATGCAGGTCAAGGAGCTGGTCACGGAGATTCTGAAGGAATACGACATCGGCCTGACGCTGGTGGACGTAAAGATTCAGGACGCCGAGCCGCCCACCCAGGAGGTCATAGAAGCCTTCAAGGCCGTGGAGACCGCCAAGCAGCAGGCGGAGACGGTCATCAACGACGCCAAGGCCTACCAGAACGCCCAGTTGCCCCAAGCCCAAGCCCAGGCCGACAAGCTGACCCAGAACGCGGAATACCTGAAACAGAAGCGCATCAACGAAGCCGTTGAGAAGGTGGCTATGTTTGAGGCCATGTATTCCGAGTATGCCCAGAATCCCGCCATTACCCGCACGAGAATGTATTATGAGGCCATTTCCCAGGTGCTGCCCGGGGTGAAGCTCTACATCAACACCGGCGGACAGGGCGGCGATGTCCAGATGCTCCTGCCGCTGGAATCTCTGGCGGGAACCGAAGGAGGTAACGCAAAATGAAGAAAACGGGAATTTTGATCGTGCTGCTGGTGCTGGCGGTGATCCTGGCCGCCGGTTCCATGTTTACCGTGGCCGAGGACGAATACGCCTGCACGGTGCGGTTTTCCAAGATCATCGACACCACCAATGAAGCGGGACTGCACTTCAAGCTGCCCTTTGTGGACAGCGTGAAGTATTTCACCGACGCCACCCAGCTTTACGACATTCCGCCTTCCGAGGTGCTGACCTCCGACAAGCAGAACATGACCGTGGACTGCTACATTCTGTGGAAGATTTCCGACCCCAAGCTGTTCTACCAGACCCTCGGCTCCACGGCCAAGGCGGAAGAACGGCTGGACGCCATCACCTACAGCGCCCTGAAAACCGACATGGGCACGCTGGCGCAGGCGGACATCATCAACATGAACGACGGCGCCGAGCGAAACACCATCTATGACGACATCACTGTCAAGGTGGACGCCGCGGCCAAATCCTACGGCATCCACGTGGAGGACGTGAAGATCAAGCGCTTCGACCTGCCGGAGAGCAACCTGAATGCGGTTTACGGACGGATGATCTCCGAGCGGAACCAGATGGCGGAGAAGTACACCGCCGACGGCAACTATGACGCCTCCATTATCCGCAACGACGTGGATAAGCAGGTGAACATCATCGTTTCCGACGCCGAGGCGTCCGCCGCCAAGCTGGAGGCCGAGGGCGAGCAGGAGTACATGCGTCTGCTGGCGGAGGCTTACGACACCCAGGACAAGAAGGACTTCTACGAGTTCTCCCTGGCACTGGACGCGCTGAAGGCCAGCCTGAACGGCGACGAAAAGACCGTCATTCTGGACGCCAATTCCGAGCTTGCCAAAATCCTCATGGGCGGAAAATAAAGATCAGCTGAAAAAGCCCGCACATCGGTCGCTTGACCGGTGTGCGGGCTTCGTGCGAATTCCGTTATTTCCAAAGACCATCGGGATATTTGCCCTCGTCGGTCATCCGGCGCAGGGCGGCTACCACGGCGGGCTTGTCGGCGGCGTAGGTCACACCGTACCACTTGTCGGGGGAGGTAAGCACCGTGACCGTGGCCTTCTTTTCCCCGATCAGCTGGGATACTGCCAGGGGCAGGAAGAATTCGCCCTTGATGGGATTCTCCACCAGCGCCTTGTCCAGGAAGGCCGGGAAACGGGCTTCCAGCTCCTCCAGGAAACCGGGGGTATAGCCCCACAGATTCATGGACACGGTGGTGTCGGCGGGGACGTCCACCCAGTGTTCGCCGTCCTCGGTGAAGTGGATGCCGCCGGGATATTTTTCGATGCGGGTGCGCTCGTCGATGCCGGTGAGGTGACCCTTGCCGTCGGTGACGCAGACGCCGCGAGCCACGCTGCCGTGATCCGTCACGGTTTTGCCCAGCTCGTAGCCCACCATGTAGTAGTCATAGGTGTCCGTATCCTGGGCGTGGCAGAGGGCATCGTAGATCACACGGAAAGCGGAGGTGCCGTAATAGTCGTCGGAATTGATGACCGCGAAGGGGGCGTCGCCAATGGCCTCCCGGGCGCACAGCACCGCGTGGCAGGTACCCCAGGGCTTGGTGCGTCCCTCCGGGACGGTGTAGCCGGCGGGGATGGCATCCAGCTCTTGGTAGGCATAACGAATCTCCATGGGACACTTTTTCAGCCGTTCGCCCACGGTCTCCATGAAGTCCTTGCGGATGGCCTCTTTGATGATGATAACAGCGGTATCAAAACCGGCTTTGTGGGCGTCATAAAGGGAATAGTCCAGAATTGCTTCGCCCTGGCTTCCGACAGGGTCGATCTGCTTCAATCCGCCGTAGCGGCTGCCCATACCGGCGGCCATAACGACGAGAATAGGTTTGCGTGCCATTAAAATTCTCCTTTTTTGTTTTTCGGCGGCGCTATGGAGTCACGGGACGCCGCTCCTTCCATTGGGGTGAGTTCATTATAACCTGAAAGCCTCCGTAAAGCAAGGGAAAGCAGGACTTTTTGTGCATAGTGTCGAGAAAATCGGCCTTCGGGCGGAATGACGGCGGGAGAAAGCTATACAAGTTGTGCGGAATCCAGAAAAATGCTTTCCCTGCGCAGCTTGTCCCAGCGGAATTCTCCTGTAAGTTCCCGGGCGGAAACGGGTTCATTCCGTTCGATCAGCCCCGCGCTGAAAGCCAGCGTGCCGATGAGGCTTTCCGGGGTGACGCGGGCGCGAAGCTGCCCCAAATCCAAATCCCTGTCCCGCTTGCTCAGGCGGCGTCCGTCCGGGGCAAGAAGCATGGGGACGTGGGCATACACCGGGTGGGGGAAGCCCAACAGCTCCTGTAAATACATTTGCCGGGGGGCGGAGCTTAACAAATCCATCCCCCGCACCACCTCAGTGATCCCGGCTTCCCCGTCGTCCACGGTGACGGCAAGCTGGTAGACGTAGACCCCGTCCGCCCGGCGCACCACCATGTCTCCGCAGTCGGTGGCGAGGTTGCATTCGTAATGCCCCTGCACCCGGTCTTCCACTGTCCACACCCTGTCCGGCACCTGAACCCGCCACGCTGGGGCGCGCTGAAAGGCGGAACGCTGCGCCTCCGTCAGATTCCGGCAGGTGCCGGGGTAGACGTAGGTGCCGTCGGATAGGTGGGGGGCGTTGACGCTGTGAAGCTGGCTGCGGGTGCAGTAGCAGGGGTACAGCAGCCCCATTTGATCGAGTTTGTCGAAATACGTATCATAAACGGCGCTGCGCGCGCTTTGGGGCGGCGTCTCCCGGTCGTAGTCCAGACCCAGCCAGTGCAAATCCTCCCGGAGAATCCGGGCGTATTCCCCGCTGGTTCGCTGGGTGTCCAAATCCTCCATCCGGAGAACCATTTCCCCGCCCTTGGAACGCACGGACAGCCAGGCCATCAGCGCCGCAAAAACGTTGCCCAGGTGCATCCGTCCGGAGGGGGTGGGGGCGAAGCGCCCTACGGTCTTCAGCTCAGCCATTTGATCCACCACCAGATGATACCGGCGATACCGGCCAGTTCCACAAGAAGCAGCAGTACCAGACCGCCGGAACCTTTCTTCCGCTGCTTTTTCCGGCTTTTGCGGTCGGCGATATAATCCTCTGCGTAATAGGCGTCGTCCGTTTCCTCGTCGTCGTAGACCGTGCGGTCAAAGTCCACGGCGTAGTTGACCGGGCGGCT
>CAKTKX010000133.1 GCA_934572365.1 uncultured Oscillospiraceae bacterium | reverse complement strand
TCCAGACCCACGTATTCCCGGTAGATGTGCTTTTCGTGAATGACGGTGGAGATCAGGTGGCCGTAGGGCGCCAGCATGAACCGGCCAAGCTCGGTGAAAATGGCGACGTCGCCCATGTCGTTGGGGGTCAGGATTTCCTCGTACTTGACCCGCACGCCCTCGCCGATGACGCCGATGTCGCATTTGGGCTGCTCGGGGCGGTAGTCCACGCCGATGCCGCCGGACAGGTCGATGAAGGAAATATGGGCGCCGGTGGCGTTGCGCAGCCGCACCGCCAGACGGAACAGCTGCCCGGCCAGGGCGGGATAATACTCATTGGTGGTGGTATTGGAGGCGAGGAAGGCGTGAACGCCGAAGTGCTTCGTTCCCAGCTTCATCAGCCGGGTGATCGCTCCCGCCATCTGGTCTTCGGTCATGCCGTATTTGGCGTCCCGGGGCATATCCATGATGGTGTTGCCAAGAGAGAAGGAGCCGCCCGGGTTATACCGCAGGCACACCGTCTCGGGAACCGGACCCATGGACGCCAGAAAATCCACATAGGTGGCATCGTCCAGATTGATGTATACGCCCATCTCCCGCGCCTTGCGCATATCCAGCGCCGGCGTATCGTTGGAGGAAAAGATCACGTCATGTCCCGTGATGCCCACGGCCTCGGACAGCAGCAGCTCCGTATAGGTGGCGCAGTCGCAGCCACAGCCCTCCTCGTGGAGGATTTTCAGCAGGAAGGGGTTGGGGGTGGCCTTGACGGCAAAATACTCCCGGAATCCGGGATTCCAGGAGAACGCCGCCTTCAGCGCCCGGGCGTTGGCGCGGATGCCGGCCTCGTCGTAAACGTAAAAGGGGGTGGGGATCTGCTCGCGGATTTCCTTTGCTTTTTCCAGAGTCAAAAACGGTATCTTTTTCATAGCTCGAACCCTCTCTATTCTATGCAAAAAACGGCGTACTTTACGCCGTGACTAGGAGAATTGTATTGTATGGAAGGACATTTGTCAACCCCGTATCCACTTCTCACCCCGGTAGAAACCGAATTTCTCCGCCGGGGAGAGAACTCGACAAAATGGCGGTTTCTTTTTTGTGAAAAATGTGCTATACTCCCTCCATCTTTACAAAGGAAGGGATCACTATGAAACGAACGAAATTGTCCGACCGCCAGCTCCCGGATTACAGCCGGGGCGAAGAGATCATGAACATGGTCACCCACATTGTCGGCGGCGCCGTGGGCGTCGTGGCGCTGACGCTGTGCGTCATTTTCGCCGCCCTCCACGGCAATCCCTGGGGTGTCGTCACCTCCGCCATTTACGGCAGCGCCATGGTCACCATGTTCACCATTTCCAGCGTCTACCACGGTCTGAAGCCAACGCTTGGCAAAAAGGTGATGCAGGTGATCGACCACTGCACCATCTATTTCCTCATCGCGGGAACCTACACCGTGATTCTGCTGTCCGCCATCCGCCCGGAGAATCCTGTCCTTGCGTGGGTGCTGTTCGGCTTCGAGTGGGGCATGGTGGCGCTGGCCACGACCCTGACGGCCATTGACCTGAAGAAATACCGGGTCTTTTCCATGATCTGCTACATCGGCATGGGCTGGGCGATCATTTTCTTTGCGAAACAGGCGCTGCAGGCGCTGACCTTCCCGGGCTTTCTTCTCCTGCTGCTGGGCGGCATTGCCTACACGGTCGGCTCCGTTCTCTACGGCCTGGGCAAGCGCAAAAAGTGGATGCACTCCGTGTTCCACATTTTCGTCGACCTGGGGGCGCTGCTTCAATTCTTCTGCGTGCTGTTTTACGCGATTTAAGCTTGCGGAAGCGCAGAACAACACGCACAAACTTTTTTGGCTAAAAAGCGACAAATATTTGGATAATAAACGGTAAATATAGAACTAAAATTTGGTAAAAGTTGATCTTCCTTCATTGACATTGGGATCGCACGCGCTTACAATATATCTGTGCCTCAGAAGTGCGGGGTATCCATCCGGTGTGCGTTTCGGTATCTCCGGAATGCACATACGACATTAAAGGAGGATCTAGTATGATCAGTTTCTTCGTATGCTTGGCGCTTCTTATTGCTGGATACTTATTTTACGGCAAATTCGTATCCAAGACCTTCGGTCCTGACGACCGGGAAACGCCTGCGATCACCATGGAGGACGGCGTTGACTACGTGGTCATGCCGACCTGGCGTATTTTTCTGATTCAGCTTCTGAACATTGCCGGTCTCGGCCCCATCTGGGGTGCTGTGGGCGGCGCTCTGTGGGGTCCCAGCGTGTTCCTGTGGATCACCTTCGGTACCATCTTCGCCGGCGGCGTTCATGACTTCGCATCCGGCTTCATGTCCATGCGGCACCAGGGTCTCAGCGTCGCTGAGCTGACCGGCAAGTACATGGGCAATGTCATGAAGCAGGTCATGCGCGTGTTCTCCACCATTCTGCTGTTCATGGTCGGCGTTGTGTTCGCCGTCGGCCCCGCCGGTCTGCTGGCTTATCTGTGCGGCCAGGGCGGTTCCACCAGCATCCTCACCAATAAATATTTCTGGCTTGCCATTGTGTTTGCTTACTTCTTCATTGCGACTTTCCTGTCCATTGATAAGATCATCGGCAAGCTGTATCCCGTCTTCGGTATTTGCCTGATCATCATGGCCATCGGCGTGGGAGCCGGTACCATCATCAAGGGCTACGAGATTCCCGAGATCTTCCCCCTGCGCAACATGCATCCCGACGGAACCTCCGTCTTCCCGGCCATGTTCATCTCCGTGGCCTGCGGCGCTTGCTCTGGCTTCCACTCCACTCAGTCGCCCATCATGGCGCGCTGCTGCAAGAGTGAGAAGATGTCCCACATGGTGTTCTACGGCGCAATGGTCTGCGAAGGCATCATTGCTCTGGTTTGGGCTGCCGCTTCCTGCGCCCTGTTCCCCATCGAGGGCGGTCTGATGACCGGCCTGAAAGAGGCTATGGCCGTTGGCCAGTCCGGCTGTGTGTATAATATCTGCTTTGCCACCATGGGCGGCTTCGGCGCCATCCTGGCGATGCTGGGCGTTATTGCCTGCCCCATCACCTCCGGCGACACCGCGTTCCGCTCCGCCCGTCTGACCATTGCCGATGCGCTGCATATGGAGCAGAAGAGCTACAAGAACCGTCTGATCCTGACCGTTCCTCTGCTGGCGCTGGGCGTTCTGGTTTCTCAGCTGGACTACACCTCCATCTGGAACTACTTCGCCTCCACCAACCAGATCCTGGCTGCCATCGTTCTGTGGACTGCCGCCATGTATCTGCGCCATGAGGGCAAGAATGCTTACATCGCCGCTATTCCGGCAGCATTCATGACTGCCGTTACCATGTCCTTCGTGTTTGGCAGCAAGCTGTATCTGGGCGGCATCTCCTTCCTGCCCCCGATCTCCAGATATCTGGGCGTGGGCATCGCGGCCGCACTGCTGATCCTGTTCATTATTAAGGCTCCCAAGAAGGCGGAAATTGCCAAATAAACCCAAGTCCGGAAGGCAGGGGAGAGGAACAAATTTATCCTCTGCCTTCCGGATAATCCAAGAAAAAACAAGAAAAGTACCTTTTCTGATAAAAAATTCAGCGAATCAAAAATCCATATTGCGACAGGAAACTTAAATATATTACAAAACTCTGAACAAACCGTGAAAAATTTTGTTGACTTTCACGGCCGGTGGCAGTACAATAGGCACGTACAGCAAGGATGCGCCAACACCCTTGCTGCGCGCCATTTGGTGCGCTCTGGCGACGCCGGAGTCACTAAAATCTAAGGAGGGTAATATATGATAAGTTTCTTCGTATGTTTGGCGCTTCTCATTGCCGGATACTTTATCTATGGCAGATTTGTATCCAAAACCTTCGGCCCCGATGACCGGGAGACTCCCGCTGTCACCATGGAGGATGGCGTTGACTATGTGGTCATGCCTACCTGGCGTATTTTCCTTGTTCAGCTTCTGAACATTGCCGGTCTCGGCCCCATCTGGGGTGCTGTGGGCGGCGCACTGTGGGGCCCCAGCGTTTTCCTGTGGATTACCTTCGGTACCATCTTTGCCGGCGGCGTCCATGACTTCGCTTCCGGCTTCATGTCCATGCGGCATCAGGGTCTGAGCGTTCCCGAACTGACCGGTATGTACATGGGCAACGTCATGAAACAGGTCATGCGCGTGTTCTCTACCGTGCTGCTGTTCATGGTCGGTGTTGTGTTTGCTGTCGGCCCTGCCGGCCTGCTGGCTTATCTGTGCGGCCAGGGCGGTTCCGCCGGCATTCTGACCAACAAGTATTTCTGGCTCACCATCGTGTTCGCATACTTCTTTATTGCGACCTTTCTGTCCGTGGACAAGATCATCGGCAAGCTGTATCCCATCTTCGGTATTTGCCTGATCATCATGGCCATCGGCGTGGGCGCCGGTACCATCATCAAGGGCTACGAGATCCCCGAGATCTTCCCCCTGCGCAATATGCACCCCGACGGAACCTCCGTCTTCCCGGCTATGTTCATCTCCGTGGCCTGCGGC
>CAKTKX010000132.1 GCA_934572365.1 uncultured Oscillospiraceae bacterium | reverse complement strand
GGCATGGGCGCACGTCTGGAATGGGCGCTGCTGAACTACTTCATCGACTGCCACATTGCCGACGGCTACGAGTTCATCCTGCCGCCCCACATGCTGGAGTACCAGTGCGGCGAGACCGCCGGTCAGTTCCCCAAGTTTGCCGACGAGGTCTATAAGATTGCGAACCCCACCGACGACCGCGTCCACTATATGCTGCCCACCGCGGAAGCCGCTCTTTGCTCCATCTACCGGGACGAGATTCTCACCGAAGCCGAGCTGCCCCGGAAATTCTTCGCCTACACTCCCTGCTTCCGCCGCGAAGCCGGTTCCGGCCACGCCGACGAGCGGGGCATGGTGCGCGGCCACCAGTTTAACAAGGTGGAAATGTTCCAGTTCACTCGCCCCGAAGATTCCGACGCGGCCTTTGAGGAGCTGGTGCGCAAGGCCGAGAATCTGGTGAAGGGTCTGGGCTTCCACTTCCGCACCGTGAAGCTGGCCGCGGGCGACTGCTCCGCTTCCATGGCGCGCACCTATGATATTGAGATTCAGATTCCCTCCATGAACGGCTACAAGGAGGTTTCCTCCGTGTCCAACGCCCGGGATTATCAGGCGCGCCGGGGCAACATCCGCTTCCGCCGGGAAGCCACCGGCAAGCCCGAGTTCGTCCACACTCTGAACGGCTCCGGCCTGGCCACCTCCCGCATCTTCCCCGCCATGGTGGAGCAGAACCAGAGAGCCGACGGCTCCATCGTGGTTCCCGAGGTTCTGCGGAAGTACCTGGGCGGCATTGAAGTCATCGAGAAGAAATAAGGGAGACGCATCATGAAAAATCCCGTGAAAAAGCCCTCCTGGTGGGACGAGTTCGCCGCCTTCGCCATTAAGGGCAACGCCATGGCGCTGGCTGTCGGTACCATCATCGGTGCGGCATTCTCCACCATCACCAAGAGCCTGACCGATGACATCATCATGCCCATCGTGTCCATCTTCCTGGGCGGCGTCGATTTTTCGGAAATGAAAATCGTTCTGCCCCGGCTGTTTGGGGAGCCTGTGGTGGACGACGCCGGAAACGTGATTCTCAATACCCTGAACTACGGCAACTTCATCTCCGCCGTGATCAATTTTCTGATTCTGGCGCTGGTGGTGTTTTTTCTGGTGAAAAGCCTGAACAAGCTGACGGAGCTGGGCAAGAAGAAGGAAGAAGCCGCCCCCGCCGAACCGCCCAAGCCCAGCAACGAGGAAGTGCTTCTGACTGAAATCCGCGACCTGCTGAAGGAGCAGAAATAAGCTATGGAATACACGATTGAAAATGACTACCTGATCGTCACCGTCACCACATGGGGCGCCCAGGTGAAAAGCGTCGTCCGGAAATTCGACGACGTGGAACATATGTGGCAGGCGGACGAAAGCGTCTGGGGCTATCACGCGCCCATTCTGTTCCCCCACGCCGGAAAGGTCGTGGACGGCCTGATTGAAGCCAAGGGCGAAGTGTACCAGGCAAAGCAGCACGGCTTTGCCCGTCTGATGGAGCATACGCTGGTGCGCCAGTCGGAGAACGCCATTGTGCTGGAGCTGCGCAGCAGCGAGGAAACCCTGCGGATATTCCCCTATGAATTTAGGCTCATTTCCACCTTCACCCTGGAGGGCGATACCCTGCACCACAAGCTGACGGTGGAGAACCTGGACGCCGACAAGCTGTACTTTGGCATTGGGTACCACCCCGCCTTTGCCGTTCCCTTTGACGACGAGCATACGCTGTCGGACTACGAGCTTCGGTTCAGCGAACCGGAATCCCCCATTTGCCTGGGCTGTCAGCCGCTGGGGCTGATTCACGGGGATTTCTACACCCTGGGCAACAACATCCGCGCCCTTCCCATCACCCGGGAGCTGTTTGCCAACGACAGCCACTGCATGGTGAATCTCAAATCCCACAAGCTGGGGATTTACGAGAAAGGCACCGGCCGGGGAGTGGTGTGCGACATTTCGGAGTTCCCCTACACGCTGATCTGGTCGATGTCAGGAGGAGAGCCGAGGTTCGTGTGCATCGAGCCGTGGCACAGTCTGCCCAGCCCGGAGGGCGGCTCCATCCGCTGGGAGGAAAAGCCCGCTGCCGCCATTCTGGAGCCGGGCGAAAGCTGGAGCTGCAATTTAAGTACATCCTTCGTAAGATAAGCAATACCCCCGCTGCTGAAAAGCAGCGGGGGTCATTTTCTGGACTTGTAAATCCGTCTGAGGTCGTCGTCGATCAAGGATTCGATAGGAATACCAAACAGTTTTCCGATATTCAGCATACAAACAGAATCCACGTCGAAGCACCTGCCGGTTTCCCAATCCCGGATGACCTTGGGGTAAGAGCAGATCAGATTTGCCAGCTCCCAACGGCTGTAACGGTGCCGTCTGCGGAGAAACCGAAGGTTTTTCCCGAATTGACGGTCGTTCAATACTATGATCATAGTATCACCCCATAAAATATTATTGAATATTACTATATATTATTACATAGTATTTGTCAATAATATATCCGATAAAATGCTATACTATCCTCCGGGTGATAATACATGAAACCGTTAAAAGAAAGAATCAGCATCACAATAGATAGTGACCTGCTGGAAAAGCTTCGGGAAAAAGCGGACGAGGATTGCCGCCCGCTGTCACAGTACATTAACCTTGTTCTGAGAAAACACGTGGAACAGGAAGAGAAGAAGCAAAAGTAAATCCCGCTGGAATGGGCGAGCCACATCAGACAGTTAAAGGCACAGCGAATAATCCGCTGTGCCTATTCTTGTATTCAAATAAATCAAATAGCGCACTTCCGCACCGTGCGACTAGCCCCCTTGCCTCTCCCTATGGGAGAGGTGGCTGAGCGCAGCGAGGCCGGAGAGGGTAAAATAGGGTGTAAAGCCCTCTCAGTCACCTGCGGTGACAGCTCTCCCAGAGGGAGAGCCAAGTCTGTCAAAGAACCCCACCTTTAGCAATCGAAAGCAGGGGTTCTTTGACAGAAAAAGTACTTCCCAGCCATGGCCAGGAAGCACTATTTTATATGATTGTCGTTTACTTCACCGGAGCAGAACTTCTCAGCGTCACATCGTGATACCCACCCTCTACAATGGACACGGAGGATACCAGCGTCAGCTTGGCGTTCTTTTGCAGGTCGGGGATGCTTGTCACGCCTACGTTGCACATGGTGGATTTGACCTTGTACAGAGACGATTCCACATTGTCATGCAGGGGACCGGCGTAGGTGACATAGGAATCCACGCCCTCCTCAAAGCTGAGCTTTGCGGAGCCGCCCAGGTCGTAGCGCTGCCAGTTCCGGGCGCGGTTGGAGCCTTCGCCCCAGTATTCCTTCATATACGCGCCGTTGACCATGACCTTGTTCGTGGGGCTTTCGTCGAAGCGGGCGAAGTACCGGCCCAGCATCAGGAAGTCCGCGCCCATGGCCAGCGCCAGGGTCATGTGGTAATCGTGGACAATACCGCCGTCGGAGCAGATGGGAACATAAATGCCAGTATCCTTATAATACTCGTCCCGGGCTGCGGCGACCTCGATCAGCGCGGTGGCCTGACCCCGGCCGATGCCCTTGGTCTCCCGGGTGATGCAGATGGAGCCGCCGCCGATGCCGACCTTTACAAAGTCCGCGCCGGCTTCCGCCAGAAAGCGGAATCCGTCCTTGTCCACCACGTTGCCCGCGCCGATCTTCACGGTGTCGCCGTAGGTGTCCCGCACCCATTTGATGGTCTTTTCCTGCCAGCAGGTGTAGCCCTCGGAGGAGTCGATCACCAGCACGTCCGCACCGGCTTCCAGCAGGGCGGGAATGCGGGTGGCGTAGTCCCGGGTGTTGATGCCTGCGCCCACCAGATAGCGCTTCTTGTTGTCCAGCAGCTCCATAGGATTGTCCTTGTGGGATGAGTAGTCCTTCCGGAACACGAAATACATCAGGTGGTCATTCTCGTCCACGATGGGCAGGCTGTTGAGCTTGTGCTCCCAAATGATGTCGTTGGCTTCCTTCAGGGTGGTGTCCCCGGGGGCGGTGATAAGCTTCTGACGGGGGGTCATGAAATCCTTGACCTTGTCGGTGGGAGCCATACGGCTGACACGGTAGTCGCGGCTGGTGACGATGCCCAGGAGCTTGCCGTTGGCGGTGCCGTCCTCGGTGATGGCCACGGTGGAGAAGCCGTTGCGCTGCTTCAGCGCCAGCACGTCGGCGAGGGTGGCCTCCGGGGTCAGATTGGAGGCGGAGGTGACGAAACCGGCCTTATAGCCCTTCACCCGTGCCACCATGGCAGCCTGATTCTCAATGGACTGGGAGCCGTAAATGAAGCTGATGCCGCCCTCCTTTGCCAGAGCGATGGCAAGGGTATCGTTGGAGACGGACTGCATGACGGCGGACGTCATCGGCACGTTCAGGGAAATCGCCGGTTCCTCCGCGCCCTTGCGGTACTTGACCAGGGGCGTTTTCAGGCTGACATTATTGGGAATGCAGTCTTCCGAGGTGTAGCCGGGAATCAGAAGATACTCGCTGAAGGTGTGGCTGGGTTCCGGGTA
>CAKTKX010000131.1 GCA_934572365.1 uncultured Oscillospiraceae bacterium | reverse complement strand
AAATTGCGGTAGAGATACTCCGCCACCAGCATTCCCAGCACGCTGTCCCCCAGAAATTCCAGCCGCTCGTTGCTGAGCAGACTGTTGTGCCAGCGCTCGTTTGCGTAGGAGGAATGGGTCAGCGCGTTCTGCAAAAGGGAAATATTCCGGAATCGGTAGCCGATGACGGCCTCCAGATCCTTAATCATGCTCCGTCACCTTCTCTTTTTGGGCTGCCAGCCGCTGCAAATTTTCTTCCAGCTCCCCGGTGATGTCCGACGCGGCCACGTCCGCCGCCTGCTTCACCGCATTGCGGAAGGCAAGCGCATCGGAAGCGCCGTGAGCCTTGATGACCGGCTTGCGGATGCCAAGGAACGGCGTGCCGCCGATCTCCCGGTAGTCCAGCATCTTCATCAGGTCTTTGACCCCGGAGGCGCACAGAAGATAGCCCAGCTTGCTGAGCAGATTTTTCTTGAACATTTTCTTCATCAGGCTGCCCATGAACATGGCAGTCCCCTCGATGGTCTTCAGAAGGACGTTGCCGTTGAAGCCGTCGCAGACCACAACGTCCACCGCGCCCAAAGGCACATCCCGGGCTTCTACGTTGCCGACAAAATTGACAAGTCCCTTCTCCCCTGCGTCTTTCAGCAGCCCGTAGGCTTCCTTTTGCAGGGCGGTACCCTTGCTATCCTCGGTGCCGATATTCAGAAGACCCACTTTGGGATTCTCGATCCCCAGCTGCTTTTTCGCGTAAACGGAGCCGACCAGGCCGAATTGCAGCAGGAATTCCGGCGTACACTCAGCGTTGGCGCCGCAGTCCACGATCACGGTCTTTCCCCCCGCCTTGTTGGGCATGGCAGGCCCCATGGCGGCGCGGCGGATTCCTTTGACCCGCTTGACCAGCAGCGTCGCGCCGGTGAGCAGCGCGCCGGTGGAACCGGCGGAGACAAAAGCGTCGCCCTGACCGTCCGCCAGCATTTTCAGGCCGATCACCATGGAAGAATTCTTCCGCTTGTGGATGACGGATGCAGGATCGTCATGCATGTCCACCACATCGTCGGCATTGGAAATCTCCATGCCCTCAGGCAGGTTGTCAATGCCGTGCTTCTTGAGAACCGCAAGGATGTCCTCTCCCCGTCCTACCAGCACGATCTCGATACCGTAGGCCTTTGCCGCTTCCACAGCGCCTAAAACGGGAGCCTCGGGGGCGTTGTCGCCGCCCATCGCGTCAAGAATGATCTTCAACCGTTCCACCTCTTTCTCTTAAATACCCTTCGCCACCAGCGTATCGATCACGTCCAGCGACCGCTCGGCAATGGCGAGATTTTTTTCTGCTTTCTTACGGATGCGCTTTTCCAGCGGTGCGATGATGCTGAAATTGATATTCATGGGCTGGAAATTTTCAATGCTTTCGTCGCTGACGTACTGCCCCAGCGCGCCGATGGCGGTCTCCTTGGGGAAGTCGGGGACTTCCCGTCCCTGCACCTTGGCCGCCATGGCCACCGCCGCCAGATACCCGGAGGCCGTGGATTCCACATACCCCTCCACGCCGGTCATCTGCCCGGCGAAGGCTACGAGGGGGTTACGGCGGTCTGCGTAGTATTTGTCCAGCAGCTTGGGGCTTTGCAGGAAGGTATTCTGGTGCATCACGCCGTAGCGGACAAATTCCGCGTTTTCGAGGCCGGGTATCATGGAAAATACCCGCTTCTGCTCGCCGAATTTCAGGTGGGTCTGGAAGCCCACCAGATTATACACGCTCTTGGCCGCGTTGTCCTGCCGCAGCTGCACCACGGCGTAAGGCTCATGACCGGTGGCGGGATTTTTCAGTCCCACGGGCTTCATGGGGCCGTAGCGCAGGGTATCTACGCCCCGCCGTGCCATGACCTCCACGGGCATACAGCCCTCAAAGACGTTTTTGTCCTCAAAGCCATGCACCGGGGCTTCCTCGGCGCTTACCAGTTCCCGGGCGAAGGCTTCGTACTGTTCCTTATTCATGGCGCAGTTGATGTAATCGGGCGTCCCCCGGTCGTACCGGGACTGCCACCAGGCGAGATTCATGTCGATGGATTCCGCCGCAACCAGCGGAGCGGCCGCATCGAAAAAGTGCAGATACCCGGTCTCTCCGAAATAATGTCCGATGGCCTCGCTCAGAGCATCGGAGGTCAGCGGTCCCGTGGCCACAATCACCGGTCCTTCCGGGACTTTGGTAATTTCTTCTGAAATCACCGTGATATTGGGGTGATTCCGGATTTTCTCCGTGACCATTTTGGAAAAGCCGCCCCGGTCGACCGCCAGGCAGCCGCCCGCCTCCACTCTCGTGGCATCGGCGCAGGCAAGAATCAAACTGCCGCAGCGGCGCAGCTCCTCCTTGAGAAGCCCCACGGCGTTTTCCAGCCGGTCGCCCCGCAGGGAATTGGAGCAGACAAGCTCGGCAAAATCCTCGCTGTGGTGGGCGGGGGTCATCTTTTGGGGCTTCATCTCGTAAAGCGCCACTTCGATGCCCCGGTTTGCCAGCTGCCAGGCCGCTTCGCTTCCGGCCAGCCCCGCGCCGATGACTTTTACCTTCATGCCTTGCTCTCCTTCTTAGGGGATGTTTTCGTCGTCTTCTTCGCCGTGGTCTTGGCGGCGGTCTTCTTCACCGCAGTCTTTTTCGCCGCCGTCTTCTTTGCCGGAGCTTTTGCCGTCGTTCTCTTTGCCGCCGTCTTCTTCTCGGCGGGCTTTTCCTCCGGGGCAGTCTCCCCGTCCTCGGCGGTCTTCTTTTTATAGTAGCCCCGCTGGTCTTCCGGGAGAAAGCGGGGGCATTTTTCGTTGATGCAGAAGGGCTTCATGCGCCCCTTGCCGGATTTCTTGAACAGGGTCTGACCGCACTCCGGGCAGTCCTCGGCAGTGGGAACGTCCCAGGTCATGAAGCCGCATTCCGCGCCCCGCTCGCAGGCATAGTAGGCGTAGCCCTTCTTGGACTTGCGCTTGAGCAGGCCGCTGCCGCACTTGGGGCAGCGCCCCGGCATCCGCTCCACCAGAGGCTTGGTATTTTTGCACTCCGGATAGCCCGGGCAGGCCAGGAATTTGCCGAACCGGCCGGTTTTCACCACCATTTTCCGTCCGCACAGCTCGCAGACCTCGTCGGTCTCCTCCTCCGGCACCTTCAGATGAACGCCCTCCAGCGCCGTCTCCGCGTCGGACAGCTCTTTGCTGAAATCCTTGTAGAAATCCGCCAGCAAGTCCTTCCAGTTCTGCTTGCCCGTCTCCACATCGTCTAAGCGGGACTCCATGTTGGCGGTAAACTCCACGTCGATGATGTCGGTGAACCGCTCCACCATCAGCCCGGTGACGATCTCCCCCAAGGGTGTGGGGGCAAGACGCTTGTCCTGCTTGACCACATACTCCCGGTCTTCAATGGTGGACACGGTGGCGGCGTAGGTGGAAGGACGGCCAACGCCCTTTTCCTCCATGGCCTTGACCAGGGTCGCCTCGGTATACCGGGCGGGGGGCTGGGTGAAATGCTGCTCCTTCTGGATGTTGGAGGGGAGCGTCTTCTCCCCCACTGCGAGATCCGGCAGCGGAGAGCCGACGGCCTCCTGCTCATCATCCCGTCCCTCTTCGTAAACGGCGATAAAGCCGGCAAAGCGCAGGCTCTGATGGCTGGCACGGAACACATGCCCGGCGCACATGGCGTCAATGGACACGGTGTCATAAACGGCGCAGGCCATCTGCGTTGCAAGAAAGCGGCTCCAGATGAGCTTGTAGAGCTTATACTGATCGGGGGTCAGGCTGGTACGCACCCGCTCCGGCTCCAGCTCCACATGGGACGGCCGGATGGCTTCGTGGGCATCCTGGGCGCCCGCCTTGGTCTTGAACACGTGGTGCTGGCCGTAATAATACTCGTTTCCGTAACGGCTGCGGATAAACCCGGCGGCGGCATCCATGGCCTCGTCGGAAAGCCGCAGGGAGTCGGTACGCATATAGGTGATCAGACCGGTGGTGCCTTCCCCTGCCACGTCCACGCCTTCATACAGCTGCTGGGCGATCATCATGGTCTTTTTCGGCGTGAAGCCCAGCTTCCGGGACGCCTCCTGCTGCAAGGTGGAGGTGGTAAAGGGCGGGGCGGAATAGCGCTTCTTCTCCGCTTTTTTGACGTTGGTGACGTCGAATTCCTTCCCGTCGATGTCGCCGATCACGGCGAGGGTCTGTTCCTCATTTTCCAGCTCCCGCTTCTTTTCCTCGCCCCAGTAGCGGGCGGTGAAGGAGCCGGGCTTGCCCATGCGGTTCAATGTCACGTCCAACGTCCAGTATTCCTTGGGCTGGAACGCGCGGATCTCATTTTCCCGGTCGACCACCAGCCGGGTGGCGACGGACTGGACGCGGCCTGCGGACAGACCCCGCCGGATCTTTTTCCACAGCAGCGGGGAAAGCTCATAGCCAACGATCCTGTCCAGGATCCGCCGCGCCTGCTGGGCGTCCACCAGGTCATAGTCGATATCCCGGGGGTGGCGGATGGACTCCTTGACCACCTTCTGGGTGATTTCGTTAAAGGTCACCCGCTG
>CAKTKX010000130.1 GCA_934572365.1 uncultured Oscillospiraceae bacterium | reverse complement strand
AGACGCTGGGTCAGCAGACGAAATTGGGTGGACTTGCCGGAGCCGTCCGTGCCTTCAATGACGATTAGTTTGCCCATAGAATTCTCCTTATATTGCGGACATATTATCATAACCTACAATATACCATATTTATCCCAATTTGTCCACCTTTGCGTGAGACTGAAACCGAGTTTTCTCGAATCGGCCATTGGGAAACAAAAAAAGTTGCAAACACCTGGGAAAAGTGATACAATAAAGAAAATTTCGATGGAAAAGGGAAAGAGAAACATGGAAGTCACATTTGAAAGTCTCGGCCTCAGCGAGGCCATGCTGAAAGCGCTGGAGGAGAAGGGCTACGGCTACCCCACCACAATTCAGGCGGAGGCCATTCCGTATTTTCTGCAATGGCGGGACGTCATCGCCAAGGCGCCCACCGGCACCGGAAAAACCTTTGCCTTCGGCATCCCCATGATCGAGCATATCGACCCGTCCAACGAGGGCGTTCAGGGGCTGATCCTTGCCCCCACCCGGGAGCTTGCCATCCAGATCGGCGACGAGCTGCGGGGGCTGCTGACCTATTTTCAGGGCATTCGGGTGGCGGTGCTGTACGGCGGCGCGGGCATCGGCGGCCAGATTAAGCAGCTGGAGCGCAAGCCCCAGATCGTGGTGGCGACGCCGGGACGGCTGATGGATCACTACAACCGCAAAACCATCCGCCTGGACAAAATCCAGACCGTGGTGCTGGACGAGGCCGACCGGATGCTGGATATGGGCTTTTTCAAGGACGTGACCCGGATTATCGATAAGGTGAAGAACCGGAAGAATCTGGGGCTGTTTTCCGCCACCATCTCCCAGGAGGTCATGACGGTGTCCTGGATGTACCAGCGGGACGAGGTGGAAATCACCGTGGAACCCAAGCAGGAAGACCGCCCGGACATTGACCAGTTCAGCATCGCCTGCACGCCGCTGGAAAAGGCGGAGACGTCCCTGCGTCTGATCCGCAGTCAGGGCTATGAGCGGGTGATGATCTTCTGCAACACCAAGCACATGTGCCAGCGTCTCTGCGACGAATTCCAGCGGGCGGGCTTGGACTGCGACTGCATCCACGGCGACATCCGCCAGAGCCAGCGGGAAAAGACCATGCAGCGCTATCGGGACGGAAAGCTGGCCGTGCTGATCGCAACGGACGTGGCCTCCCGGGGCATCGACGTGGACGATGTGGACTGCGTCATCAACTACGACGTGCCGGAGGAGAACGAATACTACGTCCATCGCATCGGCCGTACCGGCCGGGCGAAGAAAAAGGGCGTGGCGTGGAGTATCGTCAGCAATTTCCCGGAGAAGGCCAGACTGGATGATATCTGCAAATACTGCAATTTCACCATTCAGCCCATGGTGATGGACAAGGACGGAAATTTGACGCCCGAGGAAGTCAAAGCTCCCGTGACGCCCAAAAGGAGATTCCGTTGAACCCCCGGGAGAGGGGCTTTCTGCTGCTGACGAGCCGCCTTGGGAATCCTGAACGCCGGATGCTTTCCACCGCCCAGCTGCGCACATTGGCACTGTGGATGCGGGGCAGGGAATGCGTCCAGCCGGAGCGGGAAATGACCCGGCAGGATTTTATCGAGCTTGGGTACGACCGGGAGACGGCGGAGCGGTATTGCGCCCTGCTTTCGGATACGGAGCAGCTGGACTACTACCTGAGCCGTGGAAGAAAAATGGACTGCACCCCTGTCACTCGTGTCAGTAAGGACTACCCCGGAATCCTGCGGCAGCGCCTGGGGATGGACAGCCCCGGATGCCTGTGGGCGAAGGGCGACCTGTCCATTCTGAACACCCCTGCGGTGGCGCTGGTGGGAAGCCGGGAACTGCGAGAGGAGAACCGGGAATTTGCCGCGGCGGTGGGATATCGGGCGGCGGAGGAAGGATTGACGCTGGTTTCCGGCAATGCACGGGGCGCTGACCGAACGGCACAGGAAGCGTGTCTTGCCGCCGGTGGACGGGTCATCAGCATTGTTGCCGATGAGCTGAGCAAGCAGGCCAGACGCCGGAATTTGCTGTACTTAAGCGAGGAAGACTTTGACGGCGCGTTTTCCACCCAGCGTGCGCTGAGCCGCAACCGCTGTATCCACGCATTGGGACGGATGGTGTTTGTCGCCCAATCCGACTTTGGACACGGCGGCACCTGGGATGGTACGGTAAAAAATCTGCGCTTCGGCTGGAGTCCCGTAGCCTGTTTCCGGGACGGCAGTCAGGCCGCCCGTCAGCTGGAACAGATGGGGGCATACCTGATTGGCACGGAGGATTTGCAGGATTTCGGCGGTTTCATGGAAGAAGAAAAATCGCTTTTTTAGCCCATGGCGGTTTCGCCGTGGGCTTATCCGTCGCCGCTTTTGACGCTGCGGAAGTGGAAGGCGGCAACCGGGAAAAACAGGGCATTGACAAACGCGGGTTCCTGTAATAGAATACCATAAGATAGTTCCGCAGAAAATACTGAGAGGAGGGCTTACCCATGTACGAGAAATTGGTTAATTACGCAGCCAAGCAGCTGGAGCTGGATCCTTCCGAGATCACTCCCGATGCTACCTTTGAAAGCCTGGGCATCGATTCTCTGGATATCGTTGAGATGATTATGGATCTGGAGTCCGAGCTGGGCGTGGAGCTGGATCTGGAGGATCAGCAGATCACCACCTTCAAAGAGCTGGCCGACTTCATCGAGACGAAGCTTAGCTGATTTTCAATTTCACAATCTTCACAATTTCCTTGTATTGAGCTGTCCGGCTTATAACAAGGTCGCACTAGTCGGGGAGATAGCGGTGCCCTGTACCTGCAATCCGCTACAGCAGGGATGAATTCCCACACCCGGGCAAGTTTGAATATCGTCTGACCTGCGCAAGTGGTGTTGATAGATTGGTCTTGCGCAACGAGATCCCGTGAACCATGTCAGGTGGGGAACCAAGCAGCATTAAGCGGATCTTCTCGTGTGCCGCGGGGTTGCCGTTCTTGAGCTAACTGCGTCAGGTCCGGGTATTCGCCTTGTTCAAATGTGGGTGTGCGATCTTGTTATGAGCCGGATGGCTTTTTAGACTTGCAGAAAGGAGAAGCACAATGTCGGCTTATCAGGCGTTATACCGCAAATACCGCCCCCAGACCTTTGACGATGTTTCCGGGCAGATGGCGGTGACGCAGACCTTAAAAACCCAGATCATGACCGGGAAAATGAGCCACGCGTACCTGTTCACCGGCTCCCGGGGAACGGGCAAGACCAGTTGCGCCAAAATCCTGGCGAAGGCAGTCAACTGCCTGAATCCCGACCACGGCAACCCCTGCAATGTCTGCGAAGCCTGCAAGGCCATCGATTCCGGCTCCTGCATGGACGTGTTGGAGATTGACGCCGCCTCCAACAACGGCGTGGACAACGTCCGCGATCTGCGGGACGACGCCATTTATACGCCGTCTCAGGTGAAAATGCGGGTGTATATCATCGACGAGGTGCATATGCTCTCCATTTCGGCCTTTAACGCGTTGCTGAAGATCATCGAGGAGCCGCCGGAGCATCTGCTGTTCATTCTTGCGACCACGGAGCTTCATAAGGTCCCGGCCACCATCCTGTCCCGGTGCCAGCGCTTCTCCTTCCGGCGCATCAGCCAGGAGGACATTGCGGCGCGGCTGCAGTACGTTGCCTATCAGGAGAATATCGACCTGGACGACGGCGCGGCGCGGGTGATCGCCCGGCTGGCGGATGGCGGAATGCGGGACGGCCTGAGTCTGCTTGACCAGTGTGCCTCCGCGACCACGGGAGAGCTGACGGCGGAGCGGGTATACGCCTGCCTGGGCATTGCCGGGGAGCGGAAATGCGGGGAAATGATGGGCTATATTGCTGCCCACGATACGAAAAACGCTTTGGAGCTGTTCAACCGGCTCTATACCGAGGGCAAGGATTTGGGCGCCATGCTGGACGAGATGGCCTGTCTGACCCGGGATCTTCTGGTGCTGAAAACCGCCGGAAACGCCGGAATCACCATGCTTTCCGGCGTGGCATCGGACAGGGAAGCGCTTGAATTGACGAAAGCCCTGTCCAGCGCCGAGCTGGTGCGCATGATGGAGCGGCTCCAGGAGACGATGGCCGGTTTCACACGAAGCGCCAGCCGCCGCATGGACGCGGAGCTGTGCATCGTGGAGCTGTGCCAGCCGGAGCTGAGCCTGGATGCCAAAGCCCTGAACGCCCGTCTTACCCGCCTGGAAGAGCAGGTGAAAAGCGGCGCGTTTGTCCCGGCGGCTCCCGTGAAGACGGAGAAGGCCGCGCCGGAGAAAGATGAATATGACGATGATCGCCCGCCCGTGCCGGACGATGCCGACGCGCCACCGGCGCAGGATACGCCGCCGGTGGCGGAAAGCGAAGCCCCGGTCGGCTTCTGGTCGGACTTGGTGGCGGCAGTTCGCAAGGAGCTGAAGCCCCCTGTTTCCGGATTCTTTGTGGTGACGCCGAACGCGCCGGTTCAGGGCGCGCTGGTGGGGGACAGGCTGGAGCTTCGGTGCAGCAACGGCTTTACGGCGCAGATGCT
>CAKTKX010000129.1 GCA_934572365.1 uncultured Oscillospiraceae bacterium | reverse complement strand
TCCTACGGCCTGACCCCCGGCACCGCCCCGGAGCATCGGGGGGAGATCGAAAACGTCACCGCCGGAAACCGCCGTGCAGCGGAGCTGAAACGGAAGATCGCTTCCTTGGGTACGCCCAATCTGGGCGCCATCGAGGAATATGCCCGGGTCAACGAGCGCTACACCTATTTGGCTGGACAACGGGACGACGTGCTGACCTCCAAGCGGGAGCTGGAAAGCGTCATCCGGGACATCACCAAAGAGATGACCACCATTTTTGTTTCGGAATTCGGGAAAATTGACCACTATTTTGGGCAGACTTTTGAAGAAATGTTCGGCGGCGGCAAGGGACAGCTGATTCTGGAAGACCCGGAAAATCCTCTGACCTGCGGCATTGAAATTCGCGTCCAACCCCCCGGAAAGCAGGTCAAGACCATTACGCTGCTCTCCGGCGGCGAGAAGGCCTTCGTGGCGACGGCGCTGTACTTCGCCATTCTGAAGGTGCGGCCGACGCCCTTCTGTCTGCTGGACGAGATCGACGCGGCGCTGGACGACCGGAACGTGGAGCGGTTTGCCAGCTATCTTCACAATCTGGCGAAGAAGACCCAGTTCATCGTCATCACCCACCGCCGGGGCACCATGGAAGCCTCCGACGTGCTTTACGGCGTGACCATGCAGGAGCAGGGCGTGAGCAAGCTGCTGCGGCTGGACTTGAACCAGATGGAAGAGTATTTGGGAATCGTGGAGTAAAGGAGATATTTATGGGCTTTTTTGACAAGATCAAGGCCGGACTGACCAAGACCCGGGAAGCGCTCAGCGGCACCCTGGGCAGCGTGTTTTCCGGCTTTTCCGAAATTGACGACGATTTTTACGATGAGCTGGAGGAAAGTCTGATTCTGGCGGACCTGGGCGTGGATACCTCCGTCAAGGCCGTGGAGCGGCTGCGCAGAGCCGTCCGGGAGCAGCACCTGAAAACCACGGAGGAAGCCCGGGAAGCGCTGAAGGAAATTCTGGTGGACATGCTTTCCGTGGGGGACACGGAGCTGAATCTGTCCACCCGTCCCAGCGTGATCCTGGTCATCGGCGTCAATGGCGTGGGCAAGACCACCACCATCGGCAAGATCGCAAAGCAGCTGACCGCTCAGGGAAAGAAGGTCATGCTGGTGGCGGGGGACACCTTCCGGGCGGCGGCCGCCGACCAGCTGGAGATCTGGGCGGGCAGAAGCGGCGCGTCCATCGTCCGCCAGCACGAGGGCGCGGACCCGGCCTCCGTGGTGTTTGACGGCATTCAGTCCGCCAAGGCCAGGGACGTGGACGTGATCCTCATCGACACCGCCGGACGGCTGCACAACAAGACGAACCTGATGAACGAGCTGAACAAGATCAGCCGCATTGTGGCGCGGGAGCTGCCCGACGCCGCCAAGGAGGTTCTGCTGGTTCTGGACGGCACCACCGGCCAGAACGGTCTGATTCAGGCAAAACAGTTCAAGGAAATCGCGGGGGTCACGGCCATCGCCCTGACCAAGCTGGACGGCACCGCCAAGGGCGGCATTGTCATCGCCGTGGCGGACGCGCTGCAAATCCCCGTGAAGTTTGTGGGCGTGGGGGAGCAGGCGGACGACCTGATGCCCTTCAGCGCGAAGGAATTCGTGGAAGCATTGATCTGAGGAAGTATCATGAAAGTAGTTTTGGCAAGCAAAAACAGACATAAATGGGAAGAAATTCGGAAAATCACCGAGAAATTCGACATGGAGCTGGTGATGGAGTCCGACCTGGGCGTGGACATTGACGTGGAGGAAACGGGGACCACCTTTGAGGAAAATTCCTTTCTGAAAGCCAATGCCGTCATGCAGGCCACCGGGCTTCCGGCGCTGGCGGACGATTCCGGTATTGCCGTGGACGCCCTGAACGGAGAACCCGGCATTTACTCCGCCCGGTACGGCTTCGACGATACCCTGGACGACTGGGGCAGATTGCAGCTGCTGCTGAAAAACACGGAGAACGTCCCCGACGGCCGGCGGCAGGCGCAGTTCGTCTGCGTCATCACCATGGTCACCCCTGAGGGCAAGGTGATCCAGGCCCGGGGCGAGGTGCATGGCGAGCTTCTGCGCGCCCCCGCCGGGACGGGCGGCTTCGGCTACGACCCCATTTTCTACTATCCGCCCTTCGGCAAGACCCTGGCGGAGGTGACGCCGGAGGAAAAGAATCAGGTGTCCCACCGGGCGGTTGCCTTGCGGGCATTTTACGACAAACTCAAGGAGGAAGGCTATGCTGACAAGTAAACAGCGCGCCGAGTTCCGGGCGCAGGCGAACAGCTTGGAAACCACCCTGATGGTGGGCAAGGACGGCGTGACGGAGGCTGTGGTCGCGGAAGCGGACAAGCTGCTCACCGCACGGGAGCTGGTAAAGGGCAAGGTGCTGGAAACCGCCCTGATGAGCGCACGCGAGGTGTCCGACGCCATCTGCGAGGCCACCGGCGCCGACGGCATTTCCTGCGTCGGCTCCAAGTTCGTGATCTGGCGGTTCAGCGAAAAATGTCAGGCCGAGCGCAACCAGACCGGCCGCGCCAAGCACAAGGAGACTCCCAAGTCCAAGGCCGACCCCGTTGGTAAGGGCGTCCGCGCCCGCCGTCAGGCAGCCCGTCAGGCGCGGGAGCAGCGCAACCAGTATTTCCGGGAACAGGCCATCGAAAAGTCCATTGAGCAGAGCCGGGAACGGCAGCAAAGGAAGCAGAAGTAACCCAGACGGTGCCATAGAAAAAGCAAACACGGTATTTCTCATCCGCGTTTTGCGGGATAAACAGGTACAGGAGCGGTGCAAATGGAACGAATCGGCATTTACGGCGGAACCTTCAATCCACCCCACATCGGCCACATCCAGGCGGCGAAGCAGGCGGTCACGGCGCTGAACCTCGACGCTCTGGTGATCATTCCCACGAGTATTGCGCCCCACAAGGCGATTCCCGAGGATTCACCCAGCCCAAGGCAGCGCCTCGAAATGCTGCGCATTGCCGCGGCGGACTGCCCGAAGGCCGAGGTTTCGGACATCGAGCTGAACCGGGGGGGCGTCAGCTACACCTTCCAGACCGTATCGGAGCTGAAAAAGCGCTATCCTGACGCGGAGTGGATTCTGCTCATGGGCAGCGATATGTTCCTGTGCTTCGATCAGTGGAAGCAGCCTGACGACATCCTGAAAAATGCAGAGCTGGGCGTTTTCTACCGGGGCAGCAAGGGGGAAAAGGCTGCCGTCGCCGAGAATCAGGCGAAGCTGGAACAGCGGGGGGCGAAGATTTGTCTGGTGGAAAACGACGTCGTCGATATTTCCTCCACTCAGCTGCGGCGGATGCTGGCGTTTCACTGCGCGGGGCCGTTCCTGTCCCCCGGCGTGGCGGCGTACATTCGGGAACACGGGCTGTATGATGTGAACGCTCAATGGAAAAACCTCCCCATGGCGGAGTTGGAGCAGGTGGTCGTTCGGCTGCTGAACCCCAACCGGGTGGCGCATGTCTTGGGGTGCCGGGATACGGCGGTGGCGCTGGCCAAGCGATGGGGCGCGGACGTGACCGACGCCGCCAGAGCGGGCATTCTCCACGACATTACCAAGGCGCTGGACGGGCCGCTGCAGTTGACAGTCTGTGCCGAATATGGTAAAATATTAGGCGAATTTTCCAGAAAATACCCCCGAACCCTCCACGCCCTCACCGGTTCCATGGTGGCGGAGCGGATATTCGGGGAAAATGAGGCGGTGGTTTCCGCCATCCGCAGCCACACCACGGGAAAAGCGGACATGAATCTGCTGGAAACCATCATTTATGTGGCAGACTATATGGAGCCGAACCGGAGCTTTCCCGGGGTGGAACGGCTTCGGGAGCTGGCGTTTTCCAACCTGACCGCGGCGCTGAAGTTGGGGCTGGAAATGACGCTGGAACATTTGAAGGATCAGGGAAACGAGGTTTCACCGGAGTCCCGGGACGCGCTTGCGTGGCTCAACCGTCAGAAAACAGAAGCCCTGTAGAAAGGAAGAAGTTATGTTAACCCCAAAAGAAATTGCTTACGAGGTTACCAAGGCGCTGGACGCCAAAAAAGGACAGAACATCAAGCTGCTGAAAATTGACCGGGTCAGCTCCCTGGCGGATTATTTCCTGATCTGCACCGGTACCTCCAACACCCACGTCAAGACCCTCTGCGACTATGCCGAGTACACGCTGGAGCAGCTGGGGGAGCAGATGCTCAGCCGGGAAGGCCACCGGGGCAATTCCTGGGAGCTGCTGGATTACGGCAGCATTGTCGTCCATGTTTTTACCGAGGAAGCCCGGAAGTTCTACGACCTGGAGCGCCTGTGGGCGGACGCGGAGACCGTGGATATCCGGGATATCGTCATCGAAGAGAATTAGGGAAACTCTGATTAAATCGGCAAGGACTGTGAGCGAGAGATTTTTCGGCCAATCGAGGTACCGGAAACGGCGGAATACTGTATGTATTTCCCGTTTTCGGTACCGAAGAGTGGGCGGAAAAGATCCGCTCACAGCCGCAGACGATTTATTCAGAGGTTCCTTAGTATAAATCCGGCTGACCGAAGCGCAGCCGGTTTGAGAGGTGTGTTCGGCATGAATTACGATTACGCAAAAATTGAGGCCAAG
>CAKTKX010000128.1 GCA_934572365.1 uncultured Oscillospiraceae bacterium | reverse complement strand
CCGTCGTCAAAGGTCACCCAATAGCGCCCTGCCCGGTCGGGCGAGGTTTTCAGGGACTCAACCTTCATCGTCAAAATCGTCGGCGCTGACGGCTACCGCCTTATCGGCGGCCTTGGCGGGAGCCTTGGGGGCGCCGTTGTTCAGCTTCCACAGATTCTCCCGCACCTCGGCTTCCACCTTCTCGGCGATGTCGGGGTTGGCGATGAGGTAATCCTTCACGGAGTTCGCGCCCTGACCGATGCGCTCGTCGCCCATGGAGAACCAGCTGCCGCTCTTCTGGATAATGTCCAGCTGAACCGCCAGATCCACCAGCTCGCCCCACTTGGAAATGCCCTTGCCGTAGAGAATCTCAAACACGGCCTCCCGGAAAGGCGGCGCGACCTTGTTCTTGACCACCTTGACCCGGGTCTTGTTGCCGATGACGTTATTGCCCTCTTTGATGGACTCAATGCGGCGCACGTCCAGACGGACGGAGGAATAGAATTTCAGCGCGTTGCCGCCGGTGGTAGTCTCCGGGTTGCCGTACATCACGCCGATCTTCATACGCAGCTGGTTGATGAAAATGACCACGCAGTTGGTCTTGGCGATGGTGCCTGCCAGCTTCCGCAGCGCCTGAGACATCAGACGCGCCTGAAGACCGACAAAGGTGTCGCCCATTTCGCCCTCGATTTCCTGCTTGGGAACCAGCGCGGCCACGGAGTCCACGACCACCGCGTCCACGGCGCCGGAACGAACCAGCGCGTCGGTGATCTCCAGCGCCTGCTCGCCGGTATCGGGCTGGGACACCAGCAGATTGTCCGTATCCACGCCCAGCGCGGCAGCATACACGGGATCAAGGGCGTGTTCCGCGTCCACGAAGGCCACCTCGCCGCCCCGCTTCTGAGCTTCCGCCAGAATGTGCAGCGCCAGTGTAGTCTTACCGGAGGATTCGGGGCCGTAGATTTCAATGATCCTGCCCTTGGGCACGCCGCCGATGCCCAGCGCCGCGTCCAGCGCCAGAGAGCCGGTGGGGATGGCCTCCACGTTCATCTCCGGGCGGTCACCCAGACGCATGACCGTGCCCTTGCCAAAGTTCTTGTCGATCTGGGCAAGGGCCGTCTGCAATGCCTTTTTCTTGTCCGACGCGGGGGCGGGGGCTTCATAAACCGTTTTCTTTGTAGCCATAATCAATCTTCCTTCCTGCCGTACTGGGCAAGCACGGCACGTTCTCTGTCATTATAATCTCTGGTTCGTTCCAGAATGGCATACCCATTTTCTTCCAGAATCCGGCACACATCGTCTCCCTGCCCCATGCCGAACTCGAAGCAGACAAATCCTCCTTTTTTCAGCGCGGGCGTATAGTTCTCCACGATGGCGCGGTAGAAGTCCAGACCGTCTTCCCCGCCGTAAAGCGCCATTGCAGGCTCAAAGTCCTTGACGCTGTGGGGAAGCGCCTGCATTTCCGCCCCGGTAACATAGGGCGGATTGGAGACGATCATATCATATTTCCCGAGAAAGGCCGGGGCTTTCTGCATGGCATCCGCCTGAACGCACCGCACCCGCCCGCCGAGACGGTTCAGGCCGGTGTTTTCCTTGGCAATCGCCAGGGCTTCCATACTCAAATCCGCCAGCGTCACCTTCGCGTCCTTGACCCGGCTGGCAATGGCAAGGCCGATGCAGCCGGAGCCGCAGCACAAATCCAATATCCGAGGGTCCTGCTCCAGAAACAATGCCTTGCGAATCGCCAGCTCTGCCACGGCGCAGGTATCGTCCCGGGGAATCAGCACATCCGGCGTTACCCGAAGGGGCAGGCCATAAAACTCCCACTCCCCCAGCACGTAGGCCAGCGGCTCCCCGTCCAGCAGCCGCCGGACGGCGCGGCTCATATCCCGGCAAACCTGTTCCGACGCGTACAGGTCACGGTCTGCCAGAATGGCTTCCGGACTCTTCCCGGAAAAATGGCACAGCAGCTGCCGCGCCATCATCCCCGCCGTCTGGGTGTCCTCGGTTTCCAGCAGCGCATGGCGGGTATCCAGATACAGCTGGCCGTACTGCTTCACCAACGGTCAGAACCCTCCTTCTCAGGCAGCACGGCCTGTACCGCCGCGATACCCACCTCGATCATGGAGTCGTCCGGTTCGTTGGTAGTGAAATGCTGCATCCACATACCCGGCGCGGAAAGCGCCCGCGTAAAGGCGTTGTCGTTTCTTCCGCACCAGCGGTTGATCTCATAGGTAATGCCCACCACCACCGGCAGAAGCAGCAGCTTGAAGGCGATCATCAGCATCCGGTAGCCGAAGGTGCCGCGAATGGCGTCCAGCCCGGGGAAGATCGCCATCAACGCCGACGACGCAATGGAGAACACCAGAATGGAGATCACCATAACTACCAGCAGGAAGCTGGTGCCGCACCGGGGGTGCAGCCGGGTCATTTTGCGCACATTTTCCACCGTCAGGGGCAGTTTTGCCTCATAGCAGCGGATGGTCTTATGCTCCGCGCCGTGGTAGGAAAACACACGCTTCATATCCGGCATCCGGGACACCAGGATCATATAGGCCATGAAGATCACCATGCGGATGACGCCCTCCACCAAATTCAGAAGCAGCGTACTGGTGATGACTTTGTCAAAAAAACCTCCGATGACCATAGGCAGCAAGAAAAACAGGCCGATGGAGAGCAGCAGTCCCATGGCCACGGCAACGCCGACGATGGCCTTCTGGAAGGCTTCGCTTCCCAGCTTCTTTTCCAGCCACTTATCAAATTTGGACGGTTCCTCCTGCATCTCCTCGGGAGCCAGGTCAGCAGACCTCAGCAGTGCCTTTACGCCCACGATCTGCGCGTCAAAAAAGTTGAAAATCCCCCGGATAAACGGCCAGTTTTTCCAGGAGCCGGGCGGGTTCAGCTTTCGGGGGGAAACTTCCACGGTCAGCCCGTCCTTGCCCCGGATGACCACAGCATCCTTTTCAGGCCCCCGCATCATAATGCCCTCGATCAGCGCCTGACCGCCAATCATGGTCTTGAATTTTTCACAGTTTTCGGTTTCTTTGTTTGCCATGGTTTCTCCTCAATGTTCCGCCGGAAGACGGATGGTCACCAGCGTGCCGCCGCCCTCGGCGTTTTCCAGCGTCAGCGTGCCGCCGTGCATTTCCACAATTTCGTCGCACACCGCAAGGCCAATGCCCGTACCCCGGACGCTGGAGCTGCCCTTGTAGAATTTCTTTTTTACCAATGGCAGCTCGTCCTCCGGAATGCCTGGGCCAAAGTCCCGGATGCAGACAATCACATTGTCGCCGTCAAAGGACATGGACGCTTCGATCCGCTTGCCGGAGCCGCCGTGCTTGGCGGCGTTGTCCAGCAGGTTCAAAAATACCTGCCGCATCCGCTGGGGGTCGCAGGGAATTTCCGGGATGTCCTCGTCGTTGTCCAGGTATACCAGCTGAATGCCGTCCTGTGCAAGGCGGCTGCCGTACATATACACCGTGTCCTCGAATTCCCCCCGGATGTCCGTCATTTCCACGGCCAGGGTCATGCGGCCGTCCTGCATCCGGGTGAAGTCCAGCAAGTCCATGACCATTTCCGTCAGGCGCTTGGCCTCACTGGAAATGATCTTCATTCCCTGCCGGGTGTCGTCGTTCAGATCGTCCCCGGCCAGCAGCGTTTCGCTCCATCCGTTGATAACGGTCAGGGGGGTGCGCAGCTCATGGGACAGCTGGGAGATGAACTCCGCCTGCATCTTTTCGTTTTGGGCAATTTTCGTGGACATTTCGTTGATGGTGTCCGCCAGATCGCCGATTTCGTCCTTGAAGGGGGTCTGAATCTGGACGCCGTAGCTGCCGGAGGCAATTCTCTGTGCCTTCTCCGTGATCTCCGCCACGGGATTTAAAATGGAGCGGATACAGTAGCCGCTGCTAAGCAGCACCACCGTCAGCACCACCGCCAGCACGAAGCAGCAAACCAAGCCCACCAGGACGATCTGCCTGTCCACCAGCCGGGTGGAGGTCACGTAGCGCAGCACGCCGATAACCTCGCCGTTGGAATAGATCATGGGACAGGAAACCGCCATGATGCGCTCCCCGGTGTCCGGGTCGCGGCCGATATAGGAACTTTTGTCCCGGATGCTGATGGCATCCCAGATTTCCGACGTACTGGGAGACGGTCCCGCCCAGGGGCCGTAGGAGGACGCCACGAGGCTGCCCTGATTGTTGATAAATTGCAGCTCAATTTTGCCCTTGTCCTCAAAGGTCTGGGCGTAGGTGATACAGGACTGGTAGTAGTCGCCGTAGTCCTGATTGATATAGTCGGCAAAAAAATCCGTAGTGGTTTTCGCCCGGTTTTCCATGTCAGACTGCATGTTGGAGTAGTAGTAGGTGGCGTAAGACGCCGTTACCGCCATCACGCACACCAGCCCCAGGGCGAAGACAACGCCGACGGTGTTCAGCAACCAGCGTTTTCGCAGGCCGCCCGTCTTTTTCATGGACTTCATGTTCATTCCGGGTTAGGCGCCCCACTTGTAGCCCAGACCCCAGACCGTGGTGATATAGGTGGGATTGGAGGTGTCGTCCTCGATTTTCAGGCGGAGACGGCGGATGTTCACATCCACGATCTTCAGTTCGCCCTCGTAATCCCGTCCCCAGACGGCGGAGAGAATGTCCT
>CAKTKX010000127.1 GCA_934572365.1 uncultured Oscillospiraceae bacterium | reverse complement strand
GGTATAGGTCAGAGCATCGTCGGAAATGTTGTAGTCGGTGGCGAGGTCTGCAACGACCTCCATCTTGGCGTTGGTCTGGACGAGTGCTGCATAGAGCATCTGAACGCCGTTGGAGAAGCCGTTGAGTGCGTCGAAGTTGGAGGGAACAGCGTTGAAGCCGATTATGACCTCGTCCTTGTGGGCGGGAGCCTCTACGCTGTTTTCAGCAGGGGCGGCGTTATTGGAGGGCTGGGTGCTTGCGCCCCCGGTGGAGGGGGCGGCACTGTTCCCGCAGGCAGCCAGCGTGAATATGGTCGTGATGGCAAGCAGGAATGCAAGGATGCTTCTCAGGTTTTTTTTCAATTTGACTCTTCCTCTCTCTTTAATAAATATTTTATGCAATACCGCCGTACCGCCGCTGCGAAGGGGGAGTTCGCAGCATAAGCGAATGCAGCGGTATTGCATATTTCGGTAATAAGATACCGGATTAAAGATGTTGGAGCGAGTATACCATGAATAATATTGCCTCACAAGCCCCCCGGGGGGATGATTTTTGTACATTTTGCGTAAAAATATAATTTTATCAGGATATACTCGGCGCCCCTCCGGGGCGCTAAAGCTTCCCCACTGAATGGGAAGCCAAAGCCCACGCAAAGGGGCTGTCTCACTAAAGAGGCAGTTCCTAAAAATTACGAAGCCCGGCTCTTGCACAGAGTCGGGCTTCGGCGTATTATTTAGGTATGAAACAAAACGAAACGCAGGTAGAGTATACAGCATACGGGACTGGATATCAAGTCTGCTTGCCCATGAATTTAAGAACTGTTAGCCTAACCGGTGCCTCACACAGAAGTTTCTACATAAGCAGCCAAACGCTGCTAACACAGGAAATCTGCAAGAAAGCAGAACTTTACCAAGGCGAAAATGCACCAAACACTTTTTTTGTTAGCTAGAATAGAACATCTGGTTTGCGTCTTGTTAGCAACACAGGCATTTTTGTTAGCAAAATCGTTCATTTCTAGCTAACACTGTTAGCCAAAAAGCACAAAATTTCTTTCCGGAATCAGATGCCCAAACAACAGCTCCATTGCCCTGTAGAAGCAATTTTTCCCGAAATACGGAAAATCGAAAAAGTGCCTAGTTTTCCTTGTTTTTTCGGAAAACTAGGCACTTTTTGGCACCCCAAAGAGGATTTGAACCTCCGACCTATCGCTTAGGAGGCGATCGCTGCTATCCAACTGAGCTATTGGGGCGTGTGAAATTGTGACCTCTTTTTTGTACTTCCAACCATACACCTTGAGGCCCGAGGCGGGTGTTTGAGGATAACCTTAGGAGGCGGTCGCTCTATCCTGCTGAGCTACTGGTGCATACGCTTTTATATTCTACCCAAATTTTTCTTGTCTGTCAAGAAAATACGTCACTTTTTTTGCCTGCGAGGGCATATACTGTCAGGCAGCACTTTGGAAAGAAGGTGAAACCGTGTACAGCTGTGACGATCCAAAAGCCGATCTGGACGATCTGATCTTTGAAAAGGGCGACGGCGGCCCCAGCGAACGCTGAGTCCCCCGTCCATATTGGTCTGCCTCTCCCCTTTTGACGGGGCGAGGCATTTTTCCTTGCCACAAAGGGCATAATATTGCACAATTCACCGGCGAAAAGGAGCAAATCTTTGGCGGGAATATTACTTGCATCCGGCTGTCGGGGATGGTATGATACCGTGGTGTAAAAAAGGCATCATGATTCTGCCAAGTTGGTTTTTGAGAAAAGAAGGTATCAAAATTATGGAGATTTATCTGATTGGTCTGGCCGTAGCGCTGGTCGGCGGACTGCTTATGTCCCGCCTTACCCGACTGCTGCATCTTCCCGCCGTCACGGCCTACCTGGTGGCCGGACTGCTTCTCGGGCCGTTCTTCCTGGGGCGGCTGAATGTCCCCGGTCTGGGCTTCAACACCCTTGACGAGGTGAACGTTCTCAGCATTGTGAGCCAGACCGCCCTGGGCTTCATCGCTTTTGCCATGGGCAACGAGTTCCGCCTGAGTCAGCTGCGCACCATCGGCTCCCGCGCCATCATCATCGGCATTCTGCAGGCCGTGATCACCACCGTTGTCGTGGATGTCGTGCTTCTGCTGCTGCATCTGTTCTTCCCCCACATCATCTCTGTCCCCTGCGCCATCACCCTGGGCGCCATCGCCGCCGCCACTGCCCCTGCCGCTACGCTGATGGTGGTTCGTCAGTACAAGGCGGACGGCCCCATGACCCGGCTGCTGATGCTGGTGGTCGCCCTGGACGACGCCGTGGGTCTGCTGCTGTTCTCCGTGTCCTTCGGCATTGCGACGGCACTGTCCAACGGACAGGTCAGCGTGCTGGCCGTAGTCATCGAACCCATCGTGGAGATTCTCCTGTCCGTGGGTCTCGGCGGCTTTATGGGGCTGCTGCTCCACTGGGTGGAGCGGTTCTTCCACTCCCGCAGCAAGCGTATGTCTCTGTCCGTCGCCTTCGTCATGCTGACGGTGGGTCTGAGTATGCTGGAATTCCAGATCGGCCCCGTCCACTGCGGATTCTCCCTGCTGCTGGTGTGCATGATGACCGGCACCATCTTCTGCAACGTCTGCCCCACCTCCGAGGAACTGATGGAGCGTGTGGACGGCTGGACAAGCCCGTTGAACATTCTGTTCTTCGTCATTTCCGGCGCGGAGCTTGACCTCAACGTCCTGTCCCAGCCCGTGACCCTGATCGTCGGCATCATCTACATCATCGCCCGCTCCGCCGGTAAGTATTGCGGCGCGAACCTGAGCTGCCGCATCACCAAGGAGCCGAAGCCCATTGTGGATCACCTGGGCATCACGCTGCTGCCCCAGGCCGGTGTGGCGCTGGGCATGGCCATCACCGCCGCCACTCTCTCCGACGGTGCGCTGGCGAGAAACGTCGTGCTGTTCGCCGTGCTGGTTTACGAGCTGGTTGGCCCCACGCTGACGAAGCGCTCCCTGCTGGCCGTGGGCGAGATCCGCCCCGAAGGCCGCACCAGCGCCCGGAAGCAGAACGATCCGAAGGAAGCAAAGTAAACCTCAAAAAGTATCACAGCCCGGTTCGACGCACGCCGAACCGGGCTATTTTTTGACATTTTTCAGAGCCTTCCTCAGTTAAGCACCCCGTGATGAACGCCGGGGCTGTTTTCCGTCAGGCGTTCAAAGGAATAGCCGTTATTCAGTCCCCAGACGATGATGTCCTCCACCGCGTCCACGCTGAAATCATGAATATCGTGCTGCAAAACCACGGAGACCCGGTTCTGGCTGACGCCTGCCGTTACGTTGTTGAAAACCGTCTGTGCCTTTTTCGCGCCGCCGGCGTCGTTGCTGTCCACGTTCCAGTCAAAATACTGGAAGCCCGCGTCCTGCACCGCCCGGGTCAGCAAGCTCATCAGCCCCACGTAGCTGTGGGCGCTGACGGTGTTGGAGCTGCCGCCGGGGAAGCGCATCAGGGTGGTTTTGACGCCGGTATTCCGGTAAATAACGTCCTGCATCCCCAGCAAATCCGCAAAATACGCCTCCGGACTGGCATAAATGCGCTCGTAAACGTGGGACATGGTGTGAATGCCGATGCTGTGTCCCCTGTCCACGATCTCCTTCATCATTTCGCCGTAGCCCCGATTGGTGACAAAGAAGGTGGCCTTCACGCCGTAGCTGTCCAGCACATCCAGCAGCTGCTGCGTGTAGGGGCCGGGGCCGTCGTCGAAGGTCAAATAAATGACCTTTCCCTCCGGCCAGACGACCTCGGGTCGGGGAACCGCCTTTACCTCCACGGTTCTGGTGGCGGTGGTGGTGTTTTCGTAGCCGTCTGTCACGGTGTAGGTCACGCTGTAGGTTCCCGGCGTCAGCCAGTCCACCTCGCCCTCCACCTGCACTTGCCCGGTCAGATCGCCGTCCACGTTGTCCACTGCGGTATACCCCGGCTCCTGATAGAAGGTGCCGGTGGTGATGGCCATATCCGCGCCGCCCTCCAGCGTAATCTCCGGCGGGATCGGGTCGTAATAGGGTACCTCCCGCTCGGCGTAGCCGGGATTTCCGGAGGAATCCGTCACCGCGTAGATGATCTTCCCGTATTCCTCCGACCGAACTACCCGGTCAGTGATGTCGCCGTCATAATTGTCGATGGCCTTGAATCCCGCCTCCTGATAGGGCGTACCGGGGAGCAGCGTCCCTCCCGTGTCGGGGGTCAGGATGATTTCCGGGCATACCGTGTCCACAATACGCACGATGCGCTGGGCCTCGGCGTGCATTCCCCGATAATCCGCTTCGTAGGTGAGAATATATTTTCCTGGTTTTCCCTCGTCTACCCTGCCCTGAACGCCCACCGAAGCGCCCTCCGGAGACATGCCGTTCTTCCAGAGCAGCGAGCCGCGGACGCAGAGCTGCGCCCCGGGATCCTGAAAATGCCCGCCGTATTCCAGCATCATTTCCGGTTCGCCGTTCAGCTCCACAGAAAGGGAAAGCCGGTTCGCGGTCAGCACAAAGGCCACTGCGCACAGCAGCAAAACCGCCACCGCGGCAATGATTAATATCCACTTTTTCCCGCTTCTGCGAGGCTGTCTGTAAATCTGTTCCTCCATAAGCGCCCCTCTTCCATTACGCCATTAGTTTACATAATCTTACACCATTCTATGCAAAAATGGAAGAGGTTTTTCAAAA
>CAKTKX010000126.1 GCA_934572365.1 uncultured Oscillospiraceae bacterium | reverse complement strand
AAGCTGGACGCCGCCGACTATTCTCTGGTGGAGGCCGTCATGCCGGGCTTCATCAACCTGAAGCTCTCCGGGGCGTTCCTGGAAAACTATCTGGAAGCCATGCGCACTGCCCCCGATTTTGGCGTCGCGAAAACCGGCACGGGCAAGACCATTGTGGTGGACTACGGCGGCGCCAACGTGGCAAAGCCCCTGCACATCGGCCACCTGCGCCCCGCCATCATCGGCGAAGCCATGAAGCGGCTGTACGCCTTCTTCGGCTACAACACCATCGGCGACGTGCATCTGGGCGACTGGGGTCTGCAAATGGGTCTGATCATTGCGGAGCTGCAAGACCGTCAGCCGAACCTCCCCTATTTTGACCCTGACTTTACAGGCGAGTACCCCGCCGAGCCGCCCTTCACCCTGTCGGACTTGGAGGAGCTTTACCCCGCCGCCTCCGCCCGGAAGAAGGAAGATGAAGCCTTCGCCCAGCGCGCCCATACCGCGACCTTTGAGTTACAGCAAGGCCGCCGGGGCTACCGCGCCATCTGGCAGCACATCATGAACGTGTCCCTGCCCGACCTGCGGCGGATTTACGACAGCCTGGACGTCCACTTTGAAAAGTGGCTGGGCGAAAGCGACGCCGACTCCTACATCCCCGCCATGGTCGCGGAGATGAAGGAAAAGGGCTGCGCCGTTCTCTCCGAGGGCGCGTGGGTCATTCCCGTAGCGGAGGAGACGGACAAGAAGGAGGTTCCCCCCTGCATTCTGGTCAAGTCCGACGGCTCCTCCATCTACGCCACCACCGACCTTGCCACCATGGTTCAGCGGATGCAGGACTGGCACCCCGACAAGATGCTCTACGTCACCGACAAGCGGCAGGCGCTGCACTTTGAGCAGGTGTTCCGCGCCGCCCGGAAATGCGGCATCGTCCCCGACACCACCGCCTTGGAGCATATCGGCCACGGCACCATGAACGGCAAGGACGGCAAACCCTTCAAGACCCGTGACGGCGGCGTTCTCCGTCTGGAGACCCTCATCGCCGATATGACCGCTTTCGTCCGTGCCAAGGTCGTAGAGAACCAGATCGTGGACGCCTCCGAAGTGGACGCCACCACCGCAAAAATTGCCCTTGCCGCCCTGAAATACGGCGATTTGAGCAACCAGCCCACCAAGGACTACAACTTCGATCTGGAACGCTTCGCCGCCTTCGAGGGCAACACCGGCCCCTACATTCTCTACACCATCGTCCGCATCAAGTCCATTCTGGCGAAATACGGCGACTGGGCGCACCTGCCCATCCAGCCCCCGGCGAATCCCTTCGCCAAGGACTTAATGAACGTCATCACCCGCCTGCAGCCCACGCTGGAAGCCGCCCTTGCTTCCTCCGCGCCCAACCTGATCTGCGCCTACATCTACGAGCTGGCAGGCGCGGTGAACAAATTCTACCACGAGACTCCCGTCCTCAAGGAAGCGGACGAAACCCTGAAGGCCGGACACATCGCCCTGCTGGGTCTGGCCAAAAACATTCTGGAAACCTGCATCCACATCCTGGGCTTCTCCGCCCCGGAGAAGATGTAAAAATTTCCCTCACAGCCGACGGCTGTGAGGAAAATTTAATATCAAAAAAGCCTCGCAGAGTTTGCCGCCCGCAGGCGGCAAATAAAATTAAATCATTTTCTGCCGGGGCGTGTACCTAGCAGAAAATACCTTACAGTTTGCGAAGTGTACGAGTTGGCCGCCGTAGGCGGCCAAGGCGTGCGCGCAGCAGACTGCAACCTCTTTCTCAAGAAAGGCCAACAGCCTTTCTTGAGACGCTAAAAACCGCTCTGGTTACCCAGAGCGGTTTTAACTGTTTTCATGAGGGATTAGTAGAACTTTCTCTTGTTCTTACGGGCAGCTTCGGACTTCTGCTTCCGCTTCAGGCTGGGGCTGACGTAATGCTCACGCTTCTTGACCTCAGCGATCACGCCTTCCTTGGCACAGCTGCGCTTAAAACGACGCAGAGCGCTCTCCAGAGACTCGTTCTCCTTGACGCGAATTTCAGACATTGTTTTCCCTCCCTCCGATGGCATCCGGCTCGATCCAGGATGCTTTCAGGGCCATACCGGCTTGATATATTATAATTGTTCTTTCCCGAATTGTCAAGGAATAATTCTAAAAATTCACAAATTATACCGAACTCCAAAGGAATTCCGAAACCATTCGGGAAATCAGATCACTTGACGATCAGATTAACCAGCTTGTTCTTGACCACAATGGTCTTCACGATCTGCCCGCCCTGCTTTTGCAGGAACTTGGCAATTTTTTCGTCCGCCACGGCGTTTGCCACCACTTCCTCGTTGGAAAGGTCGGCATCCATCAGCACTGTGCCGCGCATCTTGCCGTTGACCTGTACCGCGATGTTCACCTCGGCGTCCTTGCACTTTTCCTCGGAATAGGTCGGCCAGCCTTCGTAGGCAATGGTATCGTCATGCCCCAGCAGCTGCCAGATTTCCTCGCCCACGTGAGGCGTGATGCAGGAAAGCATCTTGATAAAGCCCTCGGCATAAGCCTTGGGGCAGCTGCCGTTCTTATAGACCTCGTTGACGAACACCATCATCTGGGCAATGGCCGTGTTGAAGCCCAGCGCCTCAAAGTCCGAGGTGACTTTTTTCACCGTCTGGTGATAGATCTTGGTGAGCTTGCCGTCGTCGGTATCGGTGATGTTCTTCTCCTCGGTGAAGAAGTTCCAGACGCGGTTGATGAACTTCTTTGCGCCTACCACGCCGGTGGTGCTCCAGGGCTTGGATACCTCCAGCGGTCCCATGAACATCTCGTACAGTCGCAGGGTATCCGCGCCGTATTCCCGCACCACGTCGCTGGGATTCACCACGAACTCCGGGAAACGCTTGCCCATCTTGATGCCGTTTTCGCCCAGAATCATGCCCTGATGCACCAGCTTCTTGAAAGGCTCCTTCACGGGAGACAGCCCCTGATCGTACAGGAAACGGTTCCAGATTCTCGAATACATCAGGTGACCCACGGCGTGCTCCGGGCCGCCCACGTACAGGTCAACGGGCATCCAGTGCTTCGCAAGCTCGGGATCGCAGAACACCTTGTCGTTCTTGGGGTCGATATAGCGGAAATAATACCAGGAGGACCCGGCGCTGCCGGGCATGGTAGAGGTCTCCCGGACGCCGTGAATGCCGTTACGGTCATACTTCTTCCACTCGGTGGCGTTTTCCAGCGGCGCCTGACCGTTGCGTCCCTTGTAATCCTCCAGCTTCGGGAGGATTACCGGCAGCTCTTCGTCCGGCACGAAATAGATTTTTCCGTCGTCGGTGTACACGCAGGGAACCGGCTCACCCCAGTATCTCTGGCGGGCGAAGATCCACTCCCGGAAATGGTAGTTGTCCTTTCTTCTGGCCACGCCGGCCTTTTCCAGCTTGCAGGTAATGGCCTCCTTGGCCTCCTCCACCGTCAGGCCGGTGAACTCCTCGGAGTTGATGAGCTTGCAGCCCTTGCCCAGATAGTCCTGCTTCTCAAAGGCGTGCTCGGACGCGTCCGCGCCGTCGATGACCTGGATCATGGGGATGTTATGCACCTGGGCGTACTCAAAGTCGCGCTGGTCGTGGCTGGGAACGGCCATAACCGCGCCGGTGCCGTAGCTCGCCAGAACGAAGTCGCCGATAAACACAGGCACCTGCTTGCCGTTGACCGGGTTGATGGCGTAGACGCCTTCCAGACGGCAGCCGGACTTGGTCTTGTTCAGCTCGGTACGATCCATGTCGCTCTTTTTCACGGACTCGTCGATGTACGATTGAACCGCTTCCTTGTTCTGCACCCGGTCCATCAGGCTCTGCACGATCTTGCCGTCGGGGGCGAGCACCATGAAGGTAATGCCGTAGATGGTCTCGATGCAGGTGGTGTAGATGGAGAATTCGCCGCCGCCCACCAGCTGGAAGTCCACCTCCACGCCGGTGGATTTGCCGATCCAGTTGCGCTGGATCTCCTTGGTGGATTCCGGCCAGTCGATCTCGTTGAGACCTTCCAGCAGCTTCTCCGCGAAGGCGGGCTGGTCGATGACCCACTGCATCATGTTCTTCTTGACCACGGGATAGCCGCCCCGCTCGGACTTGCCGTCGATGACCTCGTCGTTGCTGAGCACGGTGCCCAGCTCCTCGCACCAGTTCACGGGCATCTCAATGCGCTTGGCGTAGCCCGCCTCATAGAGCTTCTTGAAAATCCACTGCGTCCACTTATAGAAGGACGGGTCGGACGTTGCAATCATCTTCGACCAGTCGTAATCGAAGCCAAGCTCCTTCAGCTGGGCGGAAAAGGTCTCAATGTTCTTCTGGGTAAAGCCGTTGGGATGATGGCCGGTGTTCACGGCGTACTGCTCCGCCGGCAGGCCGAAAGAGTCATAGCCCATGGGGTGCAGCACATTGTAGCCCTGCATCCGCTTCATACGGGAGACGATATCCGTCGCCGTGTAGCCCTCGGGATGACCCGCGTGCAGGCCGACGCCGGAGGGGTACGGGAACATATCCAGCACATAGTATTTGGGCTTGGAGAAATCCCACACGTCGGTGTAGAAGGTATTATGCTCCTGCCAGTACTTGTGCCACTTGGCCTCAATTTTTGCGTAATCGTAATTCATGCCGAACACACCTCTCAAACCGGCTGCGCTTCGGTCAGCCGGAT
>CAKTKX010000125.1 GCA_934572365.1 uncultured Oscillospiraceae bacterium | reverse complement strand
CGCTTGATGTCCTTCAGCGGGAATTGCAGCTCCCGGAAAAACAGGATAGACTGCATCCGCTTCAGCGCCGCGTCGTCATACAGCCGGTAGCCCGCTTTCGTTACCGCGGTTGGCTTCAGCAGGCCGATGGCGTCATAATGGTGGAGCGTGCGCACACTCACGCCGGTGATGCGGCTGACTTCCTTGACGGTTTTCATTTCCATCCCTCCCGATGAAAACAGTATAAACTATGACGTTGGGGGAGAGTCAAGAGGGAAAATGAGAAAATTTGCAAAAAGACGAGAGCGGAAAAGCTTCCCGCTCTCGTCTTTTGGGCGTATCCCTTAATACACAACAGCGTCGTCTGCGGTGAAGCCGTCCAGCGAATTTTCCTTTACCTGGATGCAGACGAAGGTGATGCCGGACTCTGCGGATGCGGAGAACTGACGCTTGGCGGCGGGGGCGACTCTCAGCCAGTCACCGGCGGTGAGGGGGACGGTCTCGCCGTCAATGACGGCCTTTCCGCTTCCGGAAATCACGCCGTAGATTTCCTCATTGTGCTTATGGGAATGGACGAAGGGAACGCCTGCGCCTGCGGGCAGCTGATTGATGCTGACCTCCGCGCCGGTCAGGGAGAGGGCGTCGTGCAGCTCGGTTCTGGCTGCGGATCCAACGTTTGTCTTTGTGTAGTTTTTCATGGTATATGCCTCCAAGGAAATATTGCAATTTTCCATTGCGTACTTGTATTTTACCGGCGGGTACTGTAAAATACAAGTACGCACTTTTTTATAACTGTACACCAAAAAGATAATGTGCTGCAAGAGACGTGGAGGTGAGGAAACATGAAAACAAAGGAGGAGCTGCCCGCCTGCCCTGTGGCGACGGCGGTGTCTTTGATCGGCGGAAAATGGAAGCTGCTGATCCTGCGGAATCTGAAAAGCCGCCCCTGGCGGTTCAACGAATTGCAGCGGGATCTGGAGGGCATTTCCCAGAAGGTGCTGACCGACAGCCTGCGGCAGATGATCGACGACGGGCTTGCCTATCGCCACGATTACCGGCAGATGCCCCCGCGGGTGGAATACGGCCTGACAGAGCTGGGACGGCAGATGCTGCCAATTATTGACGCGCTGGCGGATTTCGGAAACTACTATAAAACGGTCGTAGAAGAGAAATAAAGGAGGGATTTCCATGGAAAAGAGCAATATCGACGAGAAGATCAAACTTTTGACGGGAAGCGGCATGTGGCACACCCAGGAAGCGGAGGGGCTGCCCTCCGTTCATCTGTCCGACGGGCCTCACGGCCTGCGCAAGCAGGAGGAAAAGGAGCGCCAGAACAACGCCAGTCTGGTGTCCACCTGCTACCCCACGGCCAGCGCCCTGGCCTGTTCCTGGGACGTGACCGCAGCGGAGCGGCTGGGAAGGGCGGTTGCGAAGGAAGCGTGGAACGCGGACGTTGCCGTGCTGCTGGGGCCGGGCATCAATATGAAGCGCTCCCCGCTGTGCGGCAGAAATTTTGAGTATTTCAGCGAAGACCCCTTCCTGGCCGGACGGCTGGGCGCGGCCTATGTCAGTGCCGCTCAGGGCGAGGACGTGGCGGTTTCCCTCAAGCATTTCGCGGCCAACAATCAGGAGACCAACCGGCAGACGTCCAACAGCCAGATCGACGAGCGCGCCCTGCGGGAAATTTATCTCAGCGCTTTTGAATATGTGGTGAAAACGGCGCGTCCCGCCACGGTGATGGCGTCCTACAACCGCCTGAACGGGTACTACGCCTGTGAAAACCGTCACCTTCTGACGGAAATTCTCCGGGAGGAATGGGGCTTTGACGGGGTGGTCATATCCGATTGGGGCGCCTGCGCGGATCTGGCGAAGGCCGTAAAGGCGGGCATGGACCTGGAAATGCCGGACAGCCACGGAATCCATGCCCGGAAGCTGAAAGCGGCGCTCAAGGCGGGAGAAATCTCGGAAGCTGACATCGCCCAGGCCGCCGGAAGAATCGAAAAGCTGGTGAAAAAGTACGCGCCGGACAACAGGGCGAAAAAGGACACGTCAGACGCCCGCGAAATCGCCAAGCAGCTTGCCTGCGAAAGCGCGGTTCTTCTGAAAAATGACGGGATACTCCCGATTTCTCAGGATGCGGACGTGGTGGTCATCGGCGCTCTGGCGGAGCAGATGCGTTTTCAGGGCGGCGGCAGCAGCCATATCAACACGGCTAAGACTCCCAATGCTCTGGACGCTCTGCGGAAGCTGGGGGTGACGGTCGCTTATGCCCCCGGATATTCCCTGAAAGACGAGGAAAACCGGGAATTGGAGGAGCAGGCGCTGGCTCTGGCCGCGGGGCAGAAAACGGTGCTGTTTTTTGGCGGCCTGACCGACCAGTACGAGGGGGAGGGCTATGACCGGGAAAGCCTTGCCATGCCCGCAAACCAGCTGCATCTGCTGAACAAAATCTGCGAAGTCAACCCCAATGTGGCGGTGGTGTCCTTCAGCGGCGCACCCTATGACATGGCCTTTGAAAACAAAGTGCGGGGCATTTTGCAGATGTATCTCGGCGGCGAGGCCGTGGGGGAAGCCTGCGGCGAGCTGCTGACGGGACGGGTGAATCCCAGCGGAAAGCTGGCGGAATCATGGCCTTACGCGGTGGAGGACACGCCCTGCCATGGATTCTTTGCCACCGGCAGCGACGACATTGAATACCGGGAGAGCATTTTCGTGGGATACCGGTACTATGACAGCTTCGGGGTTCCGGCGCGGTTCCCCTTTGGCTTTGGACTGAGCTATACGACATTCGCTTACGATAATCTGGAACTGAGCAGCGAAACCTACGAGGGCGGAAAGCTGAGCGTTTCTTTGGACGTGACCAACACCGGCAGCGCGGCCGGGGCGGAGATCGTGGAGCTGTACGTGGAAAATCCGCCCGCCGACTATCTGCGGGCGAAGAAGGAGCTGAAAGGCTTCCGGAAGGTCATGCTGGAACCCGGCGAGACGAAGCGGGTTACGATGGAGCTGGACGAAAGAAGCTTCTCCATTTTCGACGAAGGCCGTTTCCGGATGATCGGCGGTACATACCGGGTGCTTATCGCAGGCTCCGTGGAGGATGTCCGCCTGGCTCGGACGGTAACGGCGCTGGGCGAAGCCTGTGCGCGCAATGACCGGGAGAGACTTTCCGACTATTTCCAAAAGGACTTGCACGGCGTGACCCGGCAGCAGTTTGCGGCGCTTTACGGGAAGCCCCTCAGCCACTTCGACGACCGGAAGCCGGGGGAATACACCCTGTATGACTCCCTGAATCAGCTGTCGGCGGCGTCGCCGTTGGCGAGAACGGTGCGCAAGGCGGCGCGGCCGCTGGTGTATTCCATGTTCAAGGGCATTCCCCATGACGACCCCCAGGTGGTCATGGTGCTGATGGGCATGGAAAACGGCATGATCGACAGCGTAGTATGCCAAAGCGGCGGAATGCTGCCCATGCGGGTGGCGGAGGCCATGGTTTTGCAGGCAAACGGCCACCGCGGCAAGGCGCTGTGGAAGCTCATAAGGGGGTAATGCGGATGAAAAACGGCCTGGATAAGAGAACAAAATGGTGCTACTGCATCGGCGCGACAGGGCGGGACGCCGCCTATGCCCTGGTGAGCATGTATTTGCTCACCTACGTCCAGTACACCATGAAGCTGACCGTCGCCCAGTTCGGCGTGATCTCCGCGGCCATCGTTGTCTGCCTGATTTGGGACGCGGTCAACGATGCGCTGATGGGTATCATCATTGAGAACACCCATTTCAAAAACGGGAAATTCAAGCCGTGGATCATCGTCGGCGCGGTTTTGAACGCGCTGGTGATCGTGGCGCTCTTTACCCTGCGTCCCCAGGGCTGGGGCTTTGTCGCCTTTTTTGCTACTGGGTATCTCCTTTGGGGTATGACCTACACCATGAACGACATCGCCTGCTGGGGGATGCTCCCCAGCCTGAGCAGCGACCCCAAGGAGCGGGACACCCTGGTGACGCTGATGAGCGTGTTTATCTGCGTCGGCCAGTTCGCAGTGGCGGGGATCGTACCCACGGTGGTGGCGGGAAACGCGATTCAGGCCTACCGGGTGACGGCGCTGATCGTCGCCCTGGCGTTTATCGCGTTCCAGACCCTGGTGGTGCTGGGAGTTCGGGAAGCGCCCCGGAGAGACGATGCGGAGAAGGTGACGCTTCGGAAAATGTTCACCATCTTCATGCGCAACGATCAGCTGGTACCCATCGGCATTGCCTCCCTGCTTTTCAACATCGGAAACGGACTGCTGATTATTTTCGGCGTAAATTTCTTCTATTTTGAGTTTGGCTACGCGGACAGCGGTGATCTGATTTTTCTGTTCACGGTGATGTACGGGCTGGGGACGCTGTTTTCTCAGGCGCTGTACGCCTTCCTTTCCAGCCGGATGCACCGTATGACCATCCTGAAGATCTGCATGGCGGCTATCGCCGTTGGCTATGGCATGCTGATGGGCTTCGGTTATGTGCTGCCCAAAAACGTGGTGCTGCTGAACGTCATCGGGTTCGTTATTTTCTTCTTCCAGGGGCTGTACAATCTGGCGGTGATCGTGATGCTCAACAATACCATCGAGTACGACGAGCTTCGCTTCGGGGAGCGCCACGACAGTGTCATTTCCGCGATCCGTTCCTTCTCCGTCAAGCTGGCGGGGGCGGTGAA
>CAKTKX010000124.1 GCA_934572365.1 uncultured Oscillospiraceae bacterium | reverse complement strand
GGCAAGGGCATCAACGAGGTGCGTATCGCCTATGTCCTCAAGCAGGAGGATCTGGAGCGGGCTATGGACGTGCTGGCGATCGGCATTTCCGAATATCAGCGCAAGGTCATGAAAATCGCTCCTGCCCCTGTGGGCTGATTGGATATTCCCATGCCGGACAAGCACAAAACGCTTGTCCGGCATTTTTTCGCCGGAAAAACACCCGGCATTTCATCCGCGCTTCGACTGCTTGTTCTCACCGGAAAGGGTATACTGTAGCCAAACCGGGAAAGGGGAGAAGCAAAATGCTGAAACGGCTTATATTTGCATTATTGGTGGTCGGACTGCTGCTGGGAGGTGCCATTCCGGCCCATGCCGCCCAGACGGGTTCCATCCGGGTCATCCCGGAGACGAAGCCGCCTGCTGAAAGCGCCGTAACGCTGTATCATGCGGGCGTCGAGGCGGATGGCGGCTATTGGCTGGATGATGTTTACGGCGGGGGACTGATACGATGGGGCGACCTGCCGTCCCTGTCGCTGGCGTCGTGGCTGGCAGAGCATCAGGCGGCGGAGGGAATAACGGTTCCTTTTGACGAAGAGGGCAGCGCCTTGTTTTCCAATCTGTCGCCGGGACTGTATCTCATCAAACAGGCCGGCGCTTCGACAGGAAATGACGCGATACCGCCCTTTGTGATCGAGCTACCCTACGAGGATATCTGGGAGATCACGGTCCGCCCCCAGACGGTGACCGCCGGCCAGGAGCCACCACCCACGGGACAGGAGTCGGCGCCGGTCATTGCCGCGCTGGTGCTGGCCGTTTCGGGAACGGGGCTGCTGGGAATGGCTGTCAGTACGAAACGAAAGCACGCCACTGGCTGACGGGGCTGCGGTATCGCAATTGCGCATTTTTTGAAAAGATTCTCTTGTATGGATGGCGCAAATGTGATACACTGAAACCATCCAATAGAGAGGTGGTATGCGCATGAAAAAGGTTTTTCTTGGTCTCACGGCGGCCACGGTCCTGTACGCCATCTACAATGTCATCATCGACATTAGAGATGGGGTGTTTGACGGCCTTACCATTGTGGGACTGCTGTTTCTGCTGCTGGTCGCGGGGGTGTTTGCCTTCCTGGCATGGCTGTTTGACGGGAAATCCCCGGTGAAACGGACGGCGGAGCAGGCAAAAAACATCGTGAAACAGGAGCAGGAAAAGCTGGATGCCTATGTGAGCTATTCCCCTGCCATCAAGCGGCGTATCTGGAAGTTTCGGATCATTGGTCTGATTCTGGTCGCCCTGGCGGTGTGGCTTTGTTTCGTCGGAAACTGGGGTACCATCCCGGTGTCCATTGCGACCGTGATCCTGATTATCGGCATTGCGGTGTTCAATATGGGGTCACCGGCGGACTACAACGCCATGACGGACGGGGCGGCCATGATTGCCATGGACACGCCCCGGAAGATCGAGGAGTTTTACCGGGCGTTTCAGAACGAGAAGACGCCCCTTGGCTCTGCATATCTGGGAAAATTTTCCACAAGCCCCTATACCAGCCTGATTTTCGGGCCAAATGTCCGGGGAGAGTTCCTGTACTTTTATCTGAACGGCGATGGGCTGATCGGCTTTGTGAGCTATTCCATGCTGTACGGGACCATTTCGGAGCGGTTGACAGAACCCCGTTTCCCGGCGGAAGCCGACGCGGGGGAGAGCCTTGCGGGGCATCTATGCTACCATTCGGACGTCTTCCTGATGCGGGAGTGGCTTCAGAAGAGCATTGAACATTTCGTGAAAACCGGCACGATTTTGCCCTATCAGGAAATTTCTGCCTCCCAAATCTACACCTTCAGCGAGGATTTCAAGCTGACGGGGCAGCATTTTACCGTCCAGGACTCGGACGGCAATATCCTCTACACCGTAGACGGCGCGGCGCCGCTGGTGAAGCTGCGGGTGCTGGACAGCTATGACCGCGAGGTTTTCACCATGACCAAGCAGCTGGGTCACGCGCTGGCTACATACAAGTTCTATCAGGACGGCCAGCTTTACGGCACACTGGAAAAGCAGTTTGATCTGGTACGAGACCGCTTCACCATGGAGGTGACGGAAGGAACGCTGGAGCTGCGGGAGTACAGCGGCACCATCGGCCACAACTACAAGGTCACGCTCAACGGCGAGATGCTGGGTGCCATCATGGACGACATGGATTTGACCGTCGAAAATGCGGTTTTTGACAATGCCTATCTGATCGTCTACCGGCCGGATAAGCTTCCGCTGTTGGTGTGCATGGCTGTGATGGCCGCCCGGGAGCTGGCAAGAGACAAAGAGGGCGCGATCACAAATCAGATGTAGGAGGAAAAGAGAGATGAGAAAGGGAATTGCGCTGATCATGGCGCTGATTCTCAGCGTTTTGCTGCTGGGCTGTGAGGAAGCGGCGACCTATGCCACCGCCGACGATGCCAAGGCGGCGCTGAACGGTCAGGGTGTGATCACCATTGGCGGTGATTTCTCGGAACCCAATCAGGCCAGCGACATCCGTGTGGACGGCACCTTCGCCGGATTTATGCGGGAGACGGGGCTGATCAACGGCAAATGGACGATTTCGGCGAATTATGAGGAGTGGTTTTACGCTAAGTATGTCACGGGCGAGCCTGTGAACCACCAGGAGGGCGTCAACTCCGGCTCCACCCTGGGCTTTTATGACATGGACGACAACTGTCTCGGCTATGCCCAGGAGCGGGTGGACGCGAACTGGGACAACGCCTATATCGTCTATTTCCTCGACCCGGATTTTACCCCCATCGGACTGTACGCTTCGGAGGACTGCAAGACGCTGTGGGACGACAGCGAAACCGTGCTGGCCGAGGGCGATATCGATTGGAGCTATTCCAGCGATATGTGTACCATCACCATCACCCCCACCGGCGGCAAGGATGTACCCCTCTATGCGAAAATTGCCATGTATGTCAAATTGTACTATGAAGCGAACATGCTGAAAATGTGATTCCACGGCAAATGCCCCCAATATGCACTACTGTGCATATTGGGGGCATTGTGATATTTTCCTAGACGCGGGTGAACTCGTAATTTTCAAATTTCAGCTGATCGCCCACGTCCACGCCAAAGGGCAGCAACGCGATGGCGACTTCTGAGACGACGCCGGTGTCCTCATATCTGACATAGGCGTAATCCCCGCGAATGTCCGTGACGGTACAGAGCATAGTGACCTCCCTTTATTGAGAAACCGTATTACCGGATGAAGTGGGTGGGGGAGACGGGGTCAAGCTCCGGCAGGCCGAATTGCGCCTTGCCAAGGGCGATGGACTTCATCAGAAAGGTCATGTTCTTGGCAAGATTCCGGACGGTGGCGATTCCCTCCAAGTCCTGCGCCGCTTCGCCGGGGGCGCGGCCGTGGACGCTGTTCCAGTAATGGCTGGACGCGACGGGCATTCCGCTGATGGTGAAATACTTATTCAGCTCGTCAAAGGTGGCGGAACAGCCGCCCCGGCGAGCAACCACCACGGACGCGCCGACCTTCATCCGCTTGTCAAAGCCGGTGCTGTAAAACAGCCGATCCAGAAAGGCCACCAGCGTGGCGTTGGCCGAGGCGTAATAAACCGGGCTGGCGGCCACCAGACCGTCAGCTTCCCGAAACGCTTCCGCCGCCTGGTTGACCGCGTCGTCAAAGATGCATTTGCCGGTTTTCCGGCAGCTTCCGCAGGCGATGCAGCCCCGGATGGGCTGATTGCCCACCTGGAGAATTTCGGTTTCGACACCCTCTGCGGCAAAGACCTCCGCCATCTGGGAAAGGGCATAGGCCGTATTCCCCCTTGCCTTGGGGCTTCCGTTGAGCAGCAGTACCTTCATATCATTCCTCCTGATAAGTTGGGAAAACCCGCCCCCGTTACCGGGGACGGGCTGTTTTTGTTAGGGCAGAATCGGAAGTATAGGACGATTAGTCCTTGTACATCTCGACCAGCTTGTTCAGATGCTCCCAACGCTCCTTGGCGGCAGCCTCGTTCTTGGCGAACAGATCGGTTGCACGCTCGGGGAACTCGCGGGTCAGGCGGCTGTAACGAGCCTCGTTCATCAGGAACTCCTGATAGCCGTCCTTCGGAGCCTTGCTGTCCAGCTGGAACTTGCCGGTATCCTTGGAAGGATCGAAGCGGAACAGGTTCCAGTAGCCGCACTCAACGGCCTTCTTCATCTCGGCCTGGCAGTTGGTCATGCCGCCCTTGATGGAGTGCATCTCACAGGGAGCGTAGCCAATGATCAGGGACGGGCCATGGTAAGCCTCGGCCTCGGTGATGGCCTTGATGGTCTGAGCGGGGTTGGCACCCATAGCGACCTGAGCGACGTAAACATAGCCGTAGCTCATAGCGATCTCAGACAGGGACTTCTTCTTGGTTTCCTTACCGGCAGCTGCGAACTGAGCAACCTGGCCGATGTTGGAAGCCTTGGAGGCCTGTCCGCCGGTGTTGGAGTAAACCTCGGTATCGAAGACGAAGACGTTGACGTCCTTGTTCTGTGCCAGCACATGGTCAACACCGCCGAAGCCGATGTCGTATGCCCAGCCGTCGCCGCCGAAGATCCACACGGACTTCTTGGACAGGTATTCCTTCTTGGACAGGATGTCCTTCACGGTGTCGCAGCAAACCTTGGCTTCCAGATTCTCGATCAGAGCCTTGGTAGCGGCCTTGTTGGCCTCGCCGTCGTTGTAGGTATCCAGCCA
>CAKTKX010000123.1 GCA_934572365.1 uncultured Oscillospiraceae bacterium | reverse complement strand
GTCCCCGACGCCATGAAGGCCGCCTCCAAGGCCAAGGTGGCCGGAACCGACCAGAATATCAAGATTCTCTATGGCTGTGAGGGATATTATGTAAATGACGTGGACGACCGCATTGTCGTCCACGGCGATCAGGACATTACCTTTGACCAGGAATTCGTCGCCTTTGACCTAGAAACCACCGGCCTGTCCTCCCGCAGCGACCGCATCATCGAAATCGGCGCTGTCGTGCTGAAAAACGGCGAGGAAGTGGATCGCTTCCAGACCTTCGTTGACCCGGAGCGTCCGCTGGAACGGAAAATCGTGGAACTGACCGGCATCACCGACGAGATGCTGACCGGAGCGCCGAAAATCGAGGAAGTGCTGCCCAAATTCCTGGACTTCATCGGCGATCGGGTTCTGGTCGCTCACAATTCCGACTTCGACACCGGCTTCATCCGCGCCGAGTGCCAGCGCCTTGGCTGCGACTACCATTACACTGCGGCGGATACCCTGATTCTGTCCCAGAATCTCCTGCCCCAGCTGAACAAATTCAAGCTGAACATCGTCTCCAACGCCCTGAGTCTGCCCGACTTCAACCATCATCGGGCAGCGGACGACGCCATGACCTGCGGGTTAATTATGGCAAAACTCATGGTCAAGCTGGAAGAGGAGCATGATATTCACAATTTGCAGGCCATCAACCCCGCCATGACCCATCTGCGTTCCGGCGGCCGCATCACCGACCGTCAGGCGCGGCACATCATCATTTTTGCCAAGAATCAGGTGGGGCTTCGCAACCTGTACCATCTGATCTCCGACTCCAATCTGCAATATTTCCGCCGGGTGCCCCGGATGCCCAAGTCCGACATTCTGGAGCTGCGGGAGGGTCTGATCATCGGCTCCGCCTGTGAAGCGGGCGAGCTGTTCCAGGCCATTCTCGACCGGAAAAGCGACGACGAGCTGAAGCGCATTGCGTCCTTTTACGACTTTCTGGAGATCCAGCCTCTGGCGAACAACCGCTTCATGCTGGCCAACGAAAAATACGAGGCCAAAACCGACGAAGACCTCCGGGAGTACAACCGGAAGATCGTCCGTCTGGGCGAGGAGCTGGGCAAGCCGGTGGTCGCCACCGGAGACGTCCACTTCCTGAATCCCGAGGACGAAATTTTTCGTCACATCCTGCTGGCCACCAAGGGTTTCGACGACGCGGACAAGGACATGCCCCTGTACTTCCGCACCACGGACGATATGCTTCGGGAATTCTCCTATCTCGGGGAGGAAAAGGCCTACGAGGTGGTCGTCACCAACCCCAACCGCATCGCCGACATGTGCGAATCCCTGCGCCCCGTCCCCCACAACCTGTTCGCTCCCAAAATCGAGAACTCCGTGGAAGACCTGAAAAATCTGGTCTACACCAAATTTCACCGTCTTTACGGGGACAATCCCCCGGAGCTGATGGTGAAGCGCGTGGAGACGGAGCTGCACGACATCATCAACTGTCACTACGACGTGATCTACATGTCCGCCCAGAAGCTGGTGCAGAACTCTCTGGAGCATGGCTATCTGGTCGGCTCCCGTGGTTCCGTCGGCTCCTCCATCGTGGCCTATATGTCCGGCATCACCGAGGTCAACTCCTTCCCGCCCCACTACCGCTGCCCCAACCCGGAATGCAAGTACACCACCTTCGACGTTCCCAAGGGCTACGGCTGCGGCGCAGATTTGCCGGACGCCGTCTGTCCCAAGTGCGGCGCGAAGTTTGAAAAGGACGGCTTCAACATTCCCTTTGAAACGTTCCTCGGCTTTGGCGGCGATAAGGTTCCCGATATCGACCTGAACTTTTCCGGCGAATATCAGGCAAAAGCCCATGCTTATTGTATTGAAATGTTCGGAAAATCCCACGTTTTCCGGGCAGGCACCATTGGCACCGTGGCGGAAAAAACCGCCTTCGGCTATGTGAAAAAGTACCTGTCCGAGCGGGGCAAGACCGCCTCCCGGGCGGAGGAAGCCCGTCTGGCGGCGGGCTGCGTGGGCGTCCGGCGCACCACCGGCCAGCACCCCGGCGGTCTGGTTGTCATCCCCCAGGAAAACGAAATCTGGGACTTCTGCCCGGTTCAGCACCCGGCGGACGATCCACAGGCTGACCAGATCACCACCCATTTTGAATACCACTCCATGGAAGAAAACCTCCTGAAGCTGGACATGCTGGGTCACGACGACCCCACTATGATCCGCATGATGGAAGACATGACCGGCATCGACGCCAAGACCATCCCCCTGGACGACAAGGACACCATGTCCATTTTCATCTCCTCCAAGGTGCTGGGCTACGAGGACGACAAGATTCTCGGCCCCACCGGCGCCGTCGCCATTCCGGAGTTCAACACCCGCTTTACCCGCGGAATGCTGATGGACACCATGCCCACCCGGTTTGATACGCTGCTGCGTCTGTCCGGCTTCTCCCACGGCACCGACGTGTGGCTGGGCAACGCCAAAGACCTGATCACCTCCAAAACCGCCACCGTTGACCAGGCCATCGGCTGCCGCGACGACATCATGCTCTATCTGATCTCCTGCGGAATGCCGGAGAAGCGTTCCTTCAAGATCATGGAGGCCGTGCGAAAAGGCAGAGGTCTCCCTGAGGGTGCGGAGGACGAAATGAAGGCCGCAGGCGTGCCGGAATGGTACATCGGCTCCTGCAAGAAGATCAAGTACCTGTTCCCCAAAGCCCACGCCGTGGCCTATGTTATGATGGCCTTCCGTATTGCCTGGTTCAAGGTACACCACCCTCTGGCCTTCTACTCCGCCTATTTCTACCGCCGCAGTCAGAAGGGCGGCTTCGACGCGGTGCTGATGACCCACGGCAAGGATGCGGTGGTCGCCAACATCGATGCCATCGAAAACAACGAAAACGCCACGGACAAGGACGAAGACCTGCTGACCACGCTGGAAGTGGCCTACGAATACTACATCCGGGGCTTTGAGTTCCTGCCCATCAGCATCTACGACAGCCACGCCACGAAATTCATCATCAAGGACGGCAAGCTGCTGCCCCCCTTCGTTGCGATTTCCGGTCTGGGCGAAAACGCGGCATGGGATTTAATGCGTGGCCGTGAGGGCAAAACCTTCCTGTCCGTGGAGGAAGTCGCCGCCGCCTGCCCCAAGGTGTCCAAGACTCACATTCAGATGCTTCGGGAAGCCGGTGCCTTCGGCGACCTGCCCGATACCAGTCAGGTCAGCTTCTTCTGAGCGTTAAGGGAATCTTTAATCGGAGTGCTTATGCACTCCGATTTCTGCTTGCAAATTCCGGAATTTTGTAATATAATATAAAAACAAATCCAAATTACGAGGTGTTTTATATGCAGGATGTCGGAATGCAGTATCACATTCACTGTAACAAAGGCGATGTGGGGCGTTACGTTTTCCTCCCCGGCGACCCGGGGCGCTGCCAGTCCATTGCCAGCTACTTTGATAACCCTGTCCATATCGGCATGAACCGGGAGTACAATATTTACACAGGCACCATGCTGGGGCAGAAGGTCTCCGTCTGCTCCACCGGCATCGGCGGCCCGTCGGCCTCCATCGCCATGGAGGAGCTGGCGGCCATCGGCGCGGATACCTTCATTCGGGTCGGCACCTGCGGCGGCATCGCCATGGACGTTCTGCCCGGAGACGTGGTGGTCGCCACGGGCGCTATCCGTTACGAGCATACCTCTCTGGAATACGCCCCCATTGAGTTCCCCGCCGTACCTGACTTTGACGTCACGGCCGCGCTGAAAGCTGCCAGTGAGAGTCTGGGCTACCGCACCCACACCGGCGTCGTCCAATGCAAGGATTCTTTTTATGGTCAGCACAGCCCGGAAAAGTCCCCGGTATATTACGATCTGCTGCAAAAGTGGGAAAGCTGGAAGCGCTTGGGCGTGAAGGCCAGTGAAATGGAATCCGCCGCCCTGTTCGTGGTCGCAGCCGCACTGGGCGTGCGCTGCGGCAGCTGCTTCCACGCCGTGTGGAATCAGGAGCGGGAAAAAGCGGGTCTCGCCATGCCCATGACCGAGGACACCACCGGCGCCGTCAAGGTGGGCATCGAAGCCATGAAGCGGATTATCGCCGCCGATCTGGAGAACGGCAAATAAACAGCCCCGAAAAGGCATTCCAAACGGCGTCAAAATGACCAATCGATATTACAAAACCGCAGGAGACGGTAAAATTATCGTCCCCTGCGGTTCTTTTTCACGACCGATGCCTTCCTGCTTAAAATCAAAGATTTTAAGCAGGAAATAGTATGAGAAAGCCCATGGCGAACCGCCATGGGCTAAAAAAGTGTTTTTTCTTCCTCCATCAGGCCGCCGAAATCCTGCAAATCGTCCGTTCCGATCAGATATGCCCCCATCTGTTCCAGCTGGCGGGCGGCCTGACTGCCGTCGCGAAAACAGGCTACAGGACTCCACCCGAAGCGCAGATTTTTTACCGTACCATCCCACGTACCGCCGTGTCCAAAGTCGGACTGGGCGACAAACACCATGCGCCCCAGCGCGTGGATGCAGCGGTTGCGGCTTAGCGCCCGCTGGGTGGAAAACGCGCCGTCAAAATCGTCCTCGCTTAAGTACAGCAGATTCCGCCGTCTGGCCTGTTTACTCAGCTCGTCGGCGACGATGCTGATGACCCGTCCACCGGCGGCAAGGCAAGCTTCCTGTGCCGTGCGGTCGGCACCCCGGGCATTGCCGGAAACCAG
>CAKTKX010000122.1 GCA_934572365.1 uncultured Oscillospiraceae bacterium | reverse complement strand
CAATCAAAAATGAACATGAGCTGGAAGCGATGCGCGAGGCCTGCAAAATTACCGCGGCAGCCCGTGCTTTGGCAGGGGAAATGGTAAGACCCGGCGTATCGACAAAGGCAATTGATCAGGCCGTTCACGATTATATCGTCTCTCAGGGCGCGAAACCGTCGTTCCTGAATTACAGCGGCTATCCTGCCAGCGCGTGCATCAGCGTCAACAGCACGGTCATCCACGGGATTCCGGGACATTACATCCTGAAAGACGGGGACATCGTGTCGGTGGACGTGGGCGCGTACTTTAAGGGATTTCATGGCGATTGCGCTGCAACCTATGCCTGCGGCAGCATCAGCACCGAAGCGCAGAAGCTCATTGACGTGACCCGGCAGTCCTTTTTCGAGGGCATCCGGTTCGCCAAAAAGGGCATGCGTGTGCAAGATATCTCCCACGCGGTTCAAACGTATGTGGAGTCTAACGGTTTTGCAGTTGTGCGTTCCTTCGTAGGTCACGGCGTAGGACGCAACCTGCATGAGGAGCCGGAAGTTCCGAATTTCGGAAATCCCGGCCGGGGGCCAAGGCTGCTCCCCGGCATGACCATCGCGGTAGAGCCGATGGTGAACGTGGGCACCTATGAGGTCCGTGTTCTCAAGGACGGCTGGACCACGGTGACCGCCGACGGAAAGCTCTCGGCTCACTATGAAAATACTGTACTCATCACCGACGGCGAGCCGGAAATACTCACCGTCACCGAAGGACTTTGATCTATGGACTCCGATTTGCCAGACATTCAGATTTCGGACGTGGTGATGTCGACCGCCGGACGGGATCAGGGCGAATGGTTTTACGTGATAGACGCAGATCCTGTTTACCTGTTCCTGGCCAACGGGAAAGACCGCACCATAGAGAAACCCAAGCGGAAAAAACGGAAGCACACAAAAAAAGTCCTTCGCTCTGAGACCAGAGTTGCCGGCAAGATCCTTTCCGGCGACAAAGTGCTCAACAGCGAATTACGAAGAGACCTGGCGTTCCTCGCCAGGGAAATGCAAGCGAACAACCTGGGAGGGTAATTAACTTGGCGAAAGACGACGTAATCGAGATTGAGGGCATCGTAACAGATGCTTTGCCGAACGCTATGTTCAAAGTTGACATCGGCAACGGACACACCATTCTGGCACACATTTCCGGCAAGCTCAGAATGAATTTCATTAAGATCTTGCCCGGTGACAAAGTAACCGTTCAAATGTCTCCGTATGATCTGACCCAAGGCCGGATCACCTGGAGAAGCAAGTAAATTCAGAGAAGACATTCTCATATGGAGGTTAAACAGTATGAAGGTAAGACCGTCCGTTAAACCCATGTGCGAAAAGTGTAAGATCATCAAGCGCAAGGGTCGCGTTATGGTAATTTGCGAAAACCCCAAGCACAAGCAGAGACAAGGCTAATAGGAGGTGCTGAAAGAATATGGCACGTATTTCTGGTATTGATCTTCCCCGCGACAAGCGGATCGAAGTTGCTCTGACCTATATCTATGGCATCGGCCCCGCCCGTGCAGCCAAGGTTCTGGAAGTGACCGGTATCGACCCCGATATCCGCGTCAAGGACCTGACCGAGGAACAGGAAGCCAAGCTGCGTGATGCGATCGAGCATCACTATATCATCGAAGGCGACCTGCGCCGGGAGACCGCTATGAACATCAAGCGGCTGAGTGAGATCGGCTGCTATCGCGGCATGCGTCATCGCCGCGGCCTGCCTGTGCACGGCCAGCGGACGAAGACCAACGCCCGTACCCGCAAGGGTCCCAAGAAGACCATTGCGAACAAGAAGAAGTAAGGAGGGATATGTAAATGGCTGCTAAAGCTGCTGCTAAGAAGGTTATCAAGCGCCGTCGTGAGCGCAAGAACGTAGAAAAGGGTGCGGCACATATCCGTTCCTCTTTCAACAACACCATGGTCACCATCACCGACCTGGAAGGCAATGCCCTGTCCTGGGCTTCCTCCGGCGGACTGGGCTTCCGTGGTTCCAAGAAGTCCACTCCCTTCGCTGCCCAGACCGCGGCTGAGACCGCTGCCAAGGCTGCGATGGAGCATGGTCTGAAGACCGTTGAGGTCTATGTGAAGGGCCCCGGTCAGGGACGTGAGGCTGCGATCCGCGCCCTGCAGACTGCCGGCCTGGAAGTCGTTATGATCAAGGACGTGACTCCCATTCCTCACAATGGCTGCCGTCCTCCCAAGAGACGTCGTGTCTGATTAAGGTATAGGAGGAATTTGCGTTATGGCTAAGAATATGCAGCCCGTGCTGAAGCGTTGCAGAACGCTGGGCGTTTCTCCTGCCGCGATGGGTTACAACAAGACTTCCAACAAGAACCCCGGCGGCCAGAGAAGAGCGAAGAAGTCTGAGTACGCCACTCAGCTGACCGAGAAGCAGAAGGTCAAATTTGTTTACGGTATCCAGGAGAAGCAGTTCCGGAACTACTACGACAAGGCCGCCCGCGCCGAGGGCAACACCGGTGAGGTGCTGCTGACCTACTGCGAGCGTCGGCTGGACAATGTCGTGTACCGTCTGGGCTTCGCCAATACCCGCCGTCAGGCTCGCCAGCTGGTGAACCACGGTCACTTCACCGTCAACGGCAACCACGTCAACATCCCCAGCTACCTGATCAAGGTTGGCGATGTGGTCGCGGTTTCCGAGAAAGCCTCCTCCAACGCTTTCTTCAAGAAGCTGAAGGAAGACGATGCTTTCGTTGCTGCCCCCAAGTGGCTGGATCGTGATAAGAACACCCTCCAGGGTAAGGTTATTGCTCTGCCCACCAAGGCAGATATCGACTTCGATATCGCTGTGCATCTCATCGTCGAGTTGTACTCCAAGTAATGCCATCCCCCCTACAGTACGCATCATTGTTATGTGGGGAGTTTTTCTCCCCATACCATTAAGGAGGGTTTTGATTCATGGTAGAAATTGAAAAGCCCCGTATCACCTGTCTTGATGCCCCTGAGGATCCCTCTTACGGCAAGTATGTGGTGGAGCCTCTGGAGCGCGGTTACGGCATGACTTTGGGCAACTCCCTGCGCCGCATTCTGCTGAGCAGTCTGCCGGGCTTCGCGGCCACCTCTGTGAAGATCCAGGGTGTGCAGCATGAGTTCTCCACCATCCCCGGCGTCACCGAGGATGTGACGGAGATCGTCCTGAACGTCAAGCGGATCACCCCGAAGCTGCACTGCGCAGGCGTCAAGACTGTGCATATCGACGCGGTCGGCCCCTGTGAGGTCACTGCCGGCGATATCAAGGCCGATGCCGAGGTTGAGATCCTGAACCCGGAGCTGCACATCTGCACCCTGGGCGAGGACGCCACGTTTAATATGGAGATCACCATGGCACAGGGCCGCGGCTATGTTTCCTCTGACCGGAACAAGACGCCCCAGACCGTCATCGGCGTGATTCCCATTGACTCCATCTATTCGCCCGTTACCAAGGTGAATTACACGGTGGAGCCGACTCGAGTCGGCGACAAGACCGATTTCGACAAGCTGACCCTTGAGGTCTGGACGGATTCCACCATCACTGCCAAGGACGCCGTGTCTTTGGGCGCCAAGATCCTGAGCGATCATCTGACGGTTTTCACCAACCTGTCCGATTCCGTCAGCACCTCCTCCACCGTGGTGGAGAAGACCGCTGACCGCCCCGATGCCAAGCTTTCCATGACCATTGACGAGCTGGATCTGTCTGTCCGCAGCTTCAACTGCCTGAAGCGCGCCAACATCAACACCGTTGCCGATCTGATCAACAAGACCGGCGAGGACATGATGAAGGTTCGCAACATGGGCAAGAAGTCCCTGGACGAGGTACAGAAGAAGCTGGAAATGATGGGTCTGTCCCTGGCCAGCGAGGATTCTGGCAGCAACACCTAAGAAGTATCGAGATACCTTTCAAAAAAGGAGGAAACGTTCATGTTCGGCACTCGTAAGCTGGGTAAAACCAGCGCACAGAGAAAGGCCCTGCTGCGTCAGCAGGTAACCGACCTGCTGGCCAATGGCAAGATGGAGACCACCTTCTATCGTGCCAAGGAAGTCCAGCCTGTGGTTGAGAAAATGATCACCCTGGGCAAGAAGGGCAACCTGGCAGCTTACCGTAAGGCGCTGTCTTTCATCACCAAGGAAGACGTTGCCAACAAGCTGTTCAAGGAGATCGCTCCGAAGTACGCTGACCGCAACGGCGGCTACACCAGAGTGACCCGCACCGGCGCCCGCCGGGGAGATGCTGCTGAGATGGCAGTCATCGAGTTGGTGTAAATCCAACAAAAATGAGGAAAAAACGCCTGCCGTCATACGCGGCGGCAGGCGCTTCTTCCGGCAAGCAAATTCCTGCATTTTTCGCAAAAAAGGCTTGACAATTGGCAGACTCTATTATATAATAGGGAAGCTGTCCGGGTGAGACGGACGCGGAAAAGAAAATGCTGCTATAGCTCAGTCGGTAGAGCGCATCCTTGGTAAGGATGAGGTCGCCAGTTCAAATCTGGCTAGCAGCTCCATGTTTATTCAACACTTTAGATGCAACTTGAAATAAGTTGCATCTAAAGTGCTTTTTAGGATAATTTCAGGAGAAATCAACTGAGATTAGTTCGGGAATCAAAGGTAAAATGTGAACACGATTTTTTACAGTTCCATAGATGCAAACATGCTGTGATGCATCTTTTGAACTGTGTCAGCCATATGCAGTCAGAGATTGAGCAGCGC
>CAKTKX010000121.1 GCA_934572365.1 uncultured Oscillospiraceae bacterium | reverse complement strand
TCCTGACTAACGAGGTCAGGATAAGCCTCATGCCAAGCTTTCCAATGAACAAATGCTTTTCCTTTGATTTCTTCGTCGGTTTCCATTCTTTTTATGATTATGTTCATACGATTCCTCCGCAGATTCCAGATGCCAACAGGTGCTGAGTTCGACGTATAAAACTATAGCATCGCCGTTAACACTGTTAAGCTACAATCATCCAAAATGATTATACCATGCAAAGCGCGAAATTTTCAATTCCTGTCTCCACGATTTTACTGTCTTTCTCATGTTTTCCTATTTGGAGGCGAGGGAACGGCTGGCCTTTTACGCTTTGGGATGGCACTTTTCGTAGACGGATTTCAGCTTCTGATTGACCATGTGGGTATACATCTGAGTAGAGGATATGTCGCTGTGACCCATCAGCTCCTGCAAAGAGCCGAGGTCGGCGCCGTTTTCCAGCAGATGCACCGCGAAGCTGTGCCGCAGGGTGTGGGGCGTGATGTCTTTCTCGATGCCCGCTTTTTCCTGATAGCTCTTGAGAATTTTCCAGAAGCCCTGACGGCTCATCCGTGCGCCGCCCACGTTGACGAACAGCGCCTGCTCTCTGGGGTCGTCCACCATGAGCAGCCGGACTTCCTTTAAGTACACGCTCAGCGCCCGGAGGGCGGCGGGATACAGCGGAATGACGCGCGATTTCTTGGCGCTGGTACACTTGAGAATGCCCAGCTCCAGATTGACGTCCTCCACGTTCAGGTCGATCAGCTCCGTGACACGGATGCCGGTGGCGTACATGACTTCCAGCATGGCCTTGTCCCGCAGTCCCTTGGCATCCACGCCAGAGGGCTGCGCCAGCAGAAGCTCCACTTCCTTGCCTGTGAGGATCTGGGGCAGCTTCTTCTCTCCTCTGTCCACGTGAATCTCCCCGCTGACGGGGGATTCTTCCAGAAAGCCGGTGGAAATGACATAGGCATAGAAATTTTTCAGACTTGCCAGCGTCCGGGAAATCGTAGCACCCGACTTTCCTTCCACGCGCTGATGACTCAGGTAGTCACTGATATTCAGTTGGGTGGCATCCAGAATGTCCGTATGCTCGCTTTCTTGCAGCCACTCGGTGAACTGCCGAATGTCCCGCATGTAGGAGCAGACCGTGTTGGCGGATGCCTGCTTTACCTTCGTCAGGTAAGTTTCATAGGCGTGAATCAAGTCCAGCATGAATGCGCGTACCAATATGTCCTTTCTACCCGTGTATCAATCTCGCCAAAAGGGGCGAAACCAAGCGAAAATCAACGCTTCCGATCAGTGCGCATAAGCAAAGCACGCAAGCGGCCTCAAGGCTGCTGAAGCCCCTGCGCCCGGTTAAGTGCCGCAGCCAGTACAGGTAATTCAGCGGTGAAACAAGGCTGGCACTGAAAACGAGAAGCCACCGGACAAGCCATCCGGCGGAGCCGCTGCACTGCATCACGCCGAGAGAGACGAAGGAAAGCATGAATGCCTCCCCGAAGCTCACGATCAGAAGCAGCCACGGCTCGGAAATATAAACCGCAAAAGCGGAGATCAAGAAAGGAAACATGGTCACGCACAACAGGGAGACGATCGACACAGGCCGCGTCACGGCACTGCGCATCAGAGAATTCAGGGAATCCCCTGCCGCGAGATAGACAGAAGCGCCGGACAGAAGTCCGGCCATCCAACAGAATGCAAGAAATAAGAAGCTGTACTTGCGCCACCAAGCGGGCTTATTCCGATGGAAAAGCTGTGCCATGAGACGGGTTACCTCCTTTGGTATGGAATCAGCAGAGGTGTACATGGCACAGGTATAACTGAACCTTTATTAAATACACCCATACTATACTCCAGAATTTACAAAAATTCAAGCTATTTTAGCAAAATCAGGAATTTTTGTGGATTATGACAAGATTTATGTTAACATTTTTATGTAAACCACGTAAACCAAGTTGCCATTTTTCTTTACCATTTTCAACTATTTGACAACATCTTGAGGAAATATTAAGATTTGCGCACTAAATGTTGATTCTGCAATTTTTCCTGCATTCTACCTATGGTGGGTAAATTTTATTTACCCACCAGCCCCATTTGTACACATTAACGATGAGGTACCTTAATTTTTGTTCGTTTTGCTCCCCTACCCTGCCGCAGTCCCAGCAATGCGGCTGTTCCGCTGCCCGCCAGAACCAGCAATGCGGTGGTCCCCACGGCGCTGTACTGCCCGCCGAAGAACAGCGCGGTCATGGACATCAGTATAGCAAAGTAGATCACCCCGGACACGATACACACCAGCATCCGCTGCCGTTTGATCCGGCCGAAGGCAATCATAGCGCCGGCAAAGGAGGACACAACCAACAGCGCCATAATCCCGTAGCCGATCTTTTCCACCGGGAGCGTTTCCGATTCCACCAGCTTGGCCAGGAGCGCCGTCAGGATCAGCGTCGCGGCAAGACTGCATGTTGCGCCGATGGCAAGTCCGGCGGGCAAAGATGTTGCCCGACCTGTGATTTTCTTGTTTGCAACCATTCCCCTCTCCCCTTTCGCTCAAGCATATTCGGTCCCGGAGAGAAAAAGAACCTGTCCGTTTGCCGTCGCCATCAGGCAGCTACCGCACAGACAAATATCCCCCGGCTCACAAAAAGCCGGGGAAACGAAAAACCGGGACAGGCAGCGCCCATCCCGGTACACTTTTCAATTAAGAAAGTCTTACACTTCCACGTCCACGCTGGGGGTCTTGCGCTGCTGCTGTGCCTCGGTGACGGTACGGAATTTCATCCGCGTCTCCCGAATTTCCGCCAGCGCCTTGGAGACAACCTCCTCCGTCTGACGCAGGGAATCGTCCATATAGGCATTTCCCGCCTTGCGCAGCTGCTCGATCTTCGCCTGGGTCTGCCCCACCAGCTCCTCGCTGCGCTTCTTGGCCTCGGCATAAATGGCCTCCTTGGTGACCATCTGCTTCGACTGCTCCTGCGCCTGACGCACGATGTTCTCCGCCTCCCGGCGTGCCTGGGAGATCAGCTCATTGCGGGATTCCACAATGGTTCTCGACTGCTTCAGCTCGGCGGGCAGCTGGGCGATGATCTCATCCAGCATATCCAGAACCTTGTCCCGTTCCAGAATGCACTTGTCGGCTGCCAGAGGCATGGATCGGGCATCCTGCACCATGTCGTACAATGCGCCAATGATGTCTTCGCTATTACGATCGCTCATGTTCATTTTCCTCCTTGAAGGGATAGTCTTCGTTGCTCAATTCGCCTCTGAAAGTCCGGAATGATCTCTGCGGGCAGGAAATCCGAAAGATCCGCGCCATAGCTGCCCAGCTCCTTCACCAGACTGGAGCTGAGGAACATATACTCGCTGGAAGCCGTCAGGAACATGGTGTCAAGCTCCGGGTTGATCTTGCGGTTGATCAGCGCCATCTGGAATTCGTTCTCAAAGTCGGATCCGGCGCGCAGTCCCTTGAGGATGACGCAGCTCCCCCGGCGGCGGGCATAGTCCGCAAGCAGCTCGGCGGAGCAGTCCACCTCCACGTTGGGCAGGTCGCTGGTGACCCGGCGGATCAGCTCCACCCGTTCCTCCAGCGTGAACATGGGATTTTTCCCCGCGTTGACCATGACACACACGATGAGTTTATCAAAAATATTCGCACCACGGCGAATGATATTCAGATGACCGCTGGTGACCGGGTCAAAGCTGCCCGGATAAATCGCAACCTTCATATTGTTTCCTGACTGCCGCCGTCTTTCCGATAAAACGTCAGCAGAATCTTTCCATACTGATAATCCCGCGACCGGGTGTAGCCCGGGTAGTCCCAGGGCAATTCCTTCCCCAGCGGGCGCTCTGCTACTATTATACCACCTGAATGCAAAATGTCAATTTCGGTGATGCGATTTAAGGAATTTTCCAAAAAAACTTCTGCGTAAGGTGGGTCAAGGAAGATAATATCATATTGTTCCCGGCACCGGGAAAGATAATCCAGATAATCGCTGCGAATGACCCGGGCGTCCTCCTGAAGGCGGGTTCGTTTCAGATTTTCCCGGATGAGCTTGCAGGCGTCCTCCCGGGCGTCCACGAACACGGCGCTTTTCGCGCCCCGGCTCAGCGCCTCGATGCCCAGCTGACCGGTGCCGCCGAAGAGGTCAAGCACCCTTGATCCCGGAATATCGAATTGGATCACGCTGAACAGCGCCTCCTTCACCCGGTCGGCGGTGGGGCGGGTCAGCATTCCGTCAGGGGTTTTCAACTGAACCCCCCGGGCTTTTCCTGTGATGACACGCATTATTCTTCCCCCTTTTCACGAAAATGATGATACACCGCAGCGGCGGCATCTTTGGGGAGCAGGCGTTCCAGCTCCGGGAGAGTTGCCTGAGAAATGGCGGAGAGGGATTTAAACTGTCGCAGCAGCTCCTGCTTCCGCTTTGCCCCGATGCCGGGAATGCCGTCCAGTTCGGAATACCGCAGACGCTTGCTCCTGAGCTGGCGGTGGTAGGTGATGGCAAAGCGGTGAGTCTCCTCCTGGATCTGGCCGACGAGGGAGAAAATTGCCTGATTGTTGTCAATGCGGATCTCTTCCCCCTCCGGGGTCACCAGCGCCCGGGTACGGTGCCGGTCGTCCTTCACCATACCGAACACCGGGAAGGACAGGTTCAGCTCCTGGAGCGCGGCCACGGCCACCTTTGCGTGGGTCACGCCGCCGTCGATGAGCAGCAGGTCGGGAGCTTCGTCAAAGCCCTTGTCCCCCGCCTTGTAATGGGCGAACCGCCGGGTCACGACCTGACGCATGGAGGCGTAGTCGTCCTGATCGGTCAGCCCCTCCACCTTGAAGCGCTTGTA
>CAKTKX010000120.1 GCA_934572365.1 uncultured Oscillospiraceae bacterium | reverse complement strand
CTCCGCCATGGTCAGATTGTAGACCGCTTCCGCTTTCTTTTCAAAGAGCTTCCCAAGGCGCACCGCCTGACGCTGGTTCGGTGCCAGCAGCTCCAGGGTCATGAGATTGCCCATCTCATCATCCAGCGCCATGACCACGGAATAGTCCCCATTGTCCCGGGGAATGATCTGGGTCTTGACGAAGCTGGAACGGCGAATCTGACGGTTGAACCGGTTGACGGCGTTGTCCGCACGGCATTTGACCGTGTAGGCGATGGAATCCTCCGTCAGAGAGCCGTCCGCCTTGCCCTTGTCCGTGATCTCGTAGCAATCGTTCTCCACCTGCTTCAGGTGGCCGGACTTCACCATTTCAGGAATTGCGGTGCAGACGTCGAAATAGCTCAGGCAGTCGTCCTGATAGCACAGCTCGTAAATCTGCTGCATGTTCACGGGATAGTTGACCCTGGCCATTACGAACAGGATCAGCACCTTCACGTCCATCATATCATGGATAAATCCAAGTCTCTGCATACGCTTCACCCCTTTTTCTTTCATTATACAGAAAAGCTCCGAAAAATCAAGCACAACCACGTACCGCGCAGCATATTCTGGCAGGAAGGAGTGATGCCGATGGATGGCAAACGGCTTTACTGCGCCGGCGGCACGGCGGCCGCCCGCTATGCCGGAGAATATCTGAGGAATTTCTACGTGGATCTGGCCGAGCGCCCCGGTGGGGACGTGGGCGCGGTGCTGCTGGATGTTCCCAGCTTCGCAACCGACGGGACGCTTCGCATGGGGGAAAGCGCGGAAAACCTGCTGGCGCAGCTTCCGGCGGACGTGACGGTCTGCGGCGGGAATCTTGACCACCCGACGCTGGACGGCTACCGGTGTGTCGATTTTTTGAAGGATGCCCAATATCAGGCGGAAAACGCCTACATAACCGCCGAATGCGCCGTGGAAATCGCCCTGTCCTACCTGCCCATGACTTTGCGGCGGTGTCCCGTACTGGTGATTGGCTGGGGACGCATCGGAAAATGTCTGGGGCAGATTCTCCACGCCCTGGGGGCTGAGCTGACCGTCGCGGCGCGGAAGGACGCCGACCGCGCCATGTGCCGGGGGCTGGGCTGCGCCGCGGTGGATACCGCCCGGATGGCGGAGACTTTGGGCAAGTACCGCCTGATTCTCAACACCGCGCCGGAAAGGCTGCTGACCAGGGAACAGCTCGCCCAGTGCCACCCCGACTGCGTGAAAATCGACCTTGCGTCCAAAACCGGCATGGAGGGCGATTCCGTCATCGTGGCGCGGGGCTTGCCGGGCGTCCACATGCCGGAAAGCTCCGGCCGTCTCATCGCGGAAACCTATGTTCGCTTGTGCAGGGAGGAATCGTAATGAAAATCGGATTTGCCGTGTGCGGCTCGTTCTGCACCTATTCTAAAGTGTTCCCCGTCATGGAGCAGCTCAGCCGGGAGCATCACGTGACGCCCATTTTTTCCGACGCCGCCTACAGCGTTGACAGCCGCTTCGGGACGGCGCGGGAACATATCGCCATGGCAGAGGAAATCTGCGGCACGCCGCCGCTGCATACCCTCGCCCAAGTGGAGCCGGTGGGGCCGAAAAAGCTGTTCGACATTCTCATCATCGCCCCCTGCACCGGAAATACCCTGGCAAAGCTCGCCCATTCCATCGCCGACACCCCGGTGACCATGGCGGCGAAAAGCCATCTGCGCAACGGCCGTCCGGTGCTCGTCGCCGTGTCCAGCAACGACGCGCTGGCGGGCGCGGCGGAAAATATCGGCAAGCTGCTCGCACGGAAGCACTATTATTTTGTTCCCTTCGGTCAGGACGACGCTGTGAAGAAGCCCACCAGCATGGTCGCAGACTTTGCGATGATTCCCCAGGCCATGACGGAAGCGGTAGAGGGACGGCAGATTCAGCCCATTCTTTTGTAATTACCCCTTGCATTTTATGGGAATGTCTGGTTGTGTAGGAATTGTTCGTCTATTGTAGGTAACCCCCTTTAGCCTGAAAAGGGCAAACGGAACATCCCAAATAGGCCTTAAGCCAGTGGCTTGAGGCCTATTTGGGATGTCTGGATGCTGATAAATACCGCCATTTTAACGCCCTGCATTTGCTTCTACGGTTTTCGGCATAGCTGGGTTACAATACCATCGGCAACGACCAATATTTACACATAGCTGGACGAAGATTCCAAGATTAATCCTATGAATGCAATCATCGGTATACTTAGCCCGCAATATCCACATCAAGAATATAGTAGGAGTAACTGACAGAGTACCCATTTCTCGCACTTTGCGGGACATCAATAGAAACAGTATATTCCGAATGCGGTTCTATTTCGAGAGTATCCGTTGTAACACTATCCAGTAATTCGTCGCTGTCATATCTACAAAATCTGAAAACATAAATCTGCTCGTATTTATAGTTTGTGTCATTTCGCAGATATAGTTTGACAGTGTTGTTCCAGAAGTCGCCATCTTTTGTTTCCACATGTCCACTTTCAGCCAAGTCGCTTAATGCTGTAAGATACGCTTTTTCTTCGGAGAGAATATCGGTATAAACACGGTCATATACCGCACTGTTTTGCATGAATCCAAAACTTTCGTGCAAATTCACAATTGCTTGATCGCAATAGTATCCTCCGGCAAGTAATTCGAATTGAACCGCATTGGCGGAGTCGGAGTCGAAGGCATTGACGATGCGTTCGAGTCCCTCTATATATTGATCGACGATTGAATCCAAACCGTCAGTATGGAACTCCATAGCCTGATATTTCCTGATTCTTTCCAGAGTTTGCGAAGCCTCTTCCATGATGTCCGTAACGTCGTCATAGCCACGAGATATCTCTTCCCTTACGATTGCCTCCATGTCCTCAAAAAAAGAGATATCATTCAATACCCAATTGCTGTCATTATAATCAAGACCTTCCAAACGTTTCCTGGCGGTGGAGTAATCACCAGAATACATGGCATTAAGGCCATCATTATACAACCAGGTGCAGTAGGCATACCAGGCACCAACAGCAAAAAGTGCGATTAAGATGATGAATGGAATAATCGAATGCTTCTTTTTTTCTTTTGGCGGCGATATTGCGTTGCCAGGAACTTCTGTGCTGCCAACATGAGGTGCCGGACAAGCACAGTTTGGACAAGCACCTGCACGGTCAGAGTATTCTTTTCCACATTCGGGGCAAATAATCAGTGCCATATAGAAGTCTCCTAATATTATTTAGTGTAGAACATATTATAGCACGATATTTGCAGAAAGTATAGCTGATGTTCACAAAAAAATACTGAATTATGCCCAGAAATTAAAATGCGGAAGATACCTTGATATTGTAAAAGAACTTGAGTAATGCGTGCTAAGAAAAAATTTTTATTGACTGCATCTCAAGAACGAGTGGAAATTGTCAGGTTGGCGCATAAGCACAGGAAACCCCCGGTTCGTCTGAACCGGGGGTACACAATTTATAGTTGTTCAACTTCGTCCAGCCACAGTCTTGCGCCGGCGTCGCTGGGCATCCGCCAGTCTCCTCTGGGGCTGAGGGTGACGGAGCCGACCTTCACGCCGTCGGGCAGGCAGCTGCGTTTGAACTGTTGGGTGAAGAACCGGCGATAGAAGGTTTTCAGCCATTTTTTGATGACTTCCGGCTCAAAATCTCCCGCGAACGCCCGACAGGCCAGGGTGTAAATTTTCGTGGGACGGAAGCCGAAGCGGAGGACATAATACAGGAAAAAGTCATGCAGCGCGTAGGGGCCGACCAGATCCTCGGTGTGCTGGGCGATTTTCCCCTCGGCGTCCGGGGGCAGCAGCTCCGGGCTGATGGGGGTGTCCAGAATGTCCTGAAGCACCGCCCGGGAGGGGGCGAAGGCAGACATTTCCAAAATCGCGTCGATCATCCAGCGGATGAGCGTCTTGGGGATGGAAGCGTTCACGCCGTACATGCTCATGTGGTCGCCGTTGTAGGTACACCAGCCGAGAGCCAGCTCGCTCAAATCCCCGGTACCCACCACAATGCCGCCGACGACGCTGGCATAGTCCATGAGAATCTGCGTCCGTTCTCTGGCCTGAGAATTTTCGTAGGTGCCGTTGTGGACAGCGGGGTCGTGGCCGATGTCGGAAAAGTGGAGGTTCACCGCGTCCTTGATATTGATTTCCTTGCAGGAGATTCCCAGGGTGCGCATCAGCTCCCAGGAGTTGTTGTACGTCCGGTCGGAGGTGCCGAAGCAGGGCATGGTCACGCCGCAGACGTCGGACGCAGGCCGCCCCAGCCGGCGCATGGCCTCCACGGACACCAGCAGCGCCAGGGTGGAGTCCAGTCCCCCGGAAATGCCGACGACCGCTTTCGCGCTGCCCAGAATGGACAGTCGCTGTTTCAGCCCCGCCACCTGCATGTGGAAAATTTCCATGCACCGCCGGACGCGGTTCTCCTTCCCCGTGGGAACGAAGGGCAGTTTCGACAGCGGATAATCTGCGCCGTCGCTGCGAAGCTCCGGGGCGTTGGTGTCTATCAGGACGGCGGGATGACCCTGATTTTGCTGGGCGGCGTCCTTGAAGCCCTTGTTTTTCATCCGGTCGGCGCGGATTCTGCCCAGGTCGCAGTCGCAGACCAGCATATAGTCCGACGCGATGGGTTCTTCCGTTTCGGCAAGGAGCCTTCCGTCCTCCCCGATCAGGCTCTGGCCGGAGAAAATCAAATCCTGTGTGGACTCCGTGGAACCGGCGGAACAGTAGGCGTAAACGCAGTTCAGCGCGGCGGACTGGTGCTGCACCAGACCCCGGCGATAGGCGCGCTTGCCGATGGTTTCGTTGGAGGCGGAGAGGTTCAGAATCACCTCCGCGCCGTTCAGCGCCAG
>CAKTKX010000119.1 GCA_934572365.1 uncultured Oscillospiraceae bacterium | reverse complement strand
TCTGGTTGTTGCTCTTCATACCGTTTTCTCTCCTTTTTGCTTTCTCGCGGTTTTGTTCCGCAACCATAGCTTTGCCAGAAATGTTTGGAGTATTAGCGTGAATTTCCGGAAGGAAATGCAGAAAATGACAGTTTTTCCGACGCCCACTTTAGATTCTGCACAGATTTCCATGCGCGGTTGCATTCAATCGGGATTTGTGATATAGTAAGGCAAAATGGATAAAAATGTGGGTGAGCCTTATGAAAATCATGATTATCGGCGACGGAAAAATCGGCAGCGTTCTGGCGGAGCAGCTGTCCAGGGAAAAGCACGAAGTGACGCTGGTAGACCGCTCCGGGGTCAGACTGGATCAGTCCAACAACGAGCTGGACGTGATGGTCGTGGAGGGCGACGGCGCTTCCCGGGAGGTTCAGATGGAAGCCGGGGCGGATCAGGCCGACCTCGTTATTGCCTGCACCGGCGCGGATGAGCTGAACCTGCTGTGCTGCCTCATCGGCAAAAAGCTGGGGGCGCGGCACACCATCGCCCGGGTGCGCAACCCCATGTACGTGGAGGAGCTGAACCTTATTAAGGACGACCTGGGGCTCAGCATGGCTATCAACCCCGAGGAGGCCTGCGCAACGGAAATGGCTCGAGTCCTGCGGTTCCCCTCCGCTATTAAAATCGATACCTTTGCCCGGGGGCATGTGGAAATTCTCAAAACCGGCGTGGCGGCCGGTTCTCCCCTGGACGGTATGGTGCTGAAGGACATCGGAAAGTTCCGTGCCAACGTGCTGATCTGCGCGGTGGAGCGGGGGGAGCTTGACGTCATCATCCCCTCCGGCGAGTTCCAGCTGAAGGCCGGCGACCGGATCTCCGTGGTGGCAAGCCCCCAGGAGGCACAGCGGTTTTTCCGGCAGGTCGGCGTGGCGAAGACCCGGGTGCGGCAGGTCATGCTCATCGGCGGCGGCCGGATGGGCTATTATCTGGCGCGGCAGCTGCTGGCCACCGGCATGGACGTAAAGATCATCGAGTCGGACGCAAAGCGGTGCGAGGAGCTGAGCCAGCTTCTCCCGGAGGCGACGATCCTCCACGGCGACGGTACGGATCAGCGGCTGCTGCTGGAAGAGGGCATCGAGCATATGGACGCCATCGCGGCGCTGACGGGCATTGACGAAGAAAACATCATCATTTCCCTGTTCGCCGGACGGACGACCCGCGCCAAGGTCATTACCAAGGTCAACCGCAGCTCTTATGAGCCGCTGGTGGCCAGCCTGTCTCTGGATTCCGTGTTCTACCCCCGGAATATCTGCGCGGACAACGTGGTGCGCTACGTTCGCGCCATGCAGAATTCCGACGCCTATGCCAGCATGGAGACGCTGTGCAAGATCGTCAGCAATAAGGTCGAGGCGATGGAGTTCCGGGTCACGGCCAGCGCCGATTTCTGCGGCATCCCGCTGCAAGACCTGCACACGAAGGACGGCCTGCTGATCGGCTGTATCTCCCGGGGCGGCAAGACCATCACCCCCCGGGGCAGCGACACCATCGAGGTGGGGGACAGCGTCATCGTGGTCACCACCCATGGCGGTCTGAGAAGCCTCAACGACATTTTCCGGCGGTAATGGGGGAGCGGTTATGAATTATCCCATGCTTCGCTATCTTTTCGGCATGATCCTGCTGATCGAGGCGGCGTTTCTCGCTCTGCCCCTGGGGGTCGCCGTGATCTACGGGGAAAGCACCGGCATTTACTTTTTATACACCATGGCGGCGGCGGGACTGCTGGGCTTCCTGCTGACCCGGTTCAAGCCCGCCCGGCGGGACATGTACGCCCGGGAAGGCTTCGTCTTTACGGCGCTGACCTGGGTGGTCATCTCCCTGATCGGCGCGGCGCCCTTTACTCTGTCCGGACAGATTCCCAGCTACTTAGACGCCGTGTTTGAGACGGTTTCCGGCTTTACCACCACCGGCGCCAGCATCCTGACCAACGTGGAGGCGCTGGACAACGGGATGCTCTTCTGGCGCAGCTTTACCCACTGGTTGGGGGGCATGGGCATTCTGGTGTTCATGCTGTCGCTGGTGAATATGGGCGGACAGGCAAACCACCTGCTCCGGGCGGAAAGCCCCGGCCCCACCGTGAGCAAGATGGTGCCCAATATGCGCAAATCCGCCGCCATTCTTTACGGCATTTACATCGTCATGACGGCGGTGGAGGTGGTGCTGCTGCTCCTTGGGGGAATGCCCCTGTTTGACAGCCTGTGTACCGCCTTCGGCACCGCCGGCACCGGCGGCTTCGGCATCAAGAACAGCTCCATGGGCTATTATGACAGCTATTATCTTCAGGGCGTTGTGTCCGTATTCATGGTGCTGTTCGGCGTGAACTTCAACGTTTACTTTTTCCTGCTGATGAAAAAATATGCCATGGCCTGGCGGAATACCGAGGTGCGGGCGTATTTTGCCATCATTGCCGGGAGCACGCTGATTATTACACTTAACATTCTGGGGATGTTCCCCACGGCGTTTGACGCATTTCACCACGCTTTTTTCGCCGTCTCGTCCGTCATTACCACCACGGGCTTCAGCACCACGGATTTTGACCTGTGGCCCCAGCTCAGCCGGTGTATTCTGGTGCTGCTGATGATCGTGGGTGCCTGCGCCGGGTCTACCGGCGGCGGCGTCAAGGTTTCCCGGCTGGTGATTTTGTGCAAAGCCCTCGGCTCGGAGCTGCGCAAGCTGCTCCATCCCCGCTCCGTGCGGGTGCTGACGGTGGACGGAAAGCCCGTCAGCCGGGAGACGGTGCAGGGCGTTCAGAGCTACATGACCCTGTATTTTCTGGTGACGATGGTGTCCGTGCTGCTGGTGGCGCTGGACAATCTGGATTTTGTCACCACCTTTACCGCCGTGATGGCAACGCTGAACAACATTGGCCCCGGCCTGGGGCTGGTCGGCCCCACGGGCTGCTTCGCGGCCTTTTCGCCGCTGGCAAAGATCGTTCTGACGGCAGATATGCTGTTCGGACGGCTGGAGCTGTTCCCCATGCTGATTCTGCTGATGCCCTCGACCTGGCGGAAATATTGATGAAAAACGGTGAATGGATCGTATCGGTACCGATACGATCCATTTCTCGTGCCAACGCATGCATCCTCTTGGCTCTCCCTCTGGGAGAGCTGTCACCGAAGGTGACTGAGAGGGCTTTGCAGCCTGGTATACCCTCTCCGTCCTCGCTGCGCTCGGCCACCTCTCCCATAGGGAGAGGCAAGGGGTGCTTGCGCGGGTTTTGGATATTATTTCAGCTTCTTGCCTTCCTGGAAAGCGTTGCCCAGTTTTTCGCCCAGGGGATAGTAGCCGTTGCCACAGGGGTCGAAGGTGATGGGACGGAACTTCTGAAGATCGATCTTGCCGTCGGTGAGGATGGATTCCTCGGCGCTGACGTTCTCAATCCGGCCAATGAGCAGCCCGGTATTATCGTCGTAGCTGACGAAGGAGCATTCCAGCGTCATGGGCAGCTCGTCAATGATGGGAGCGTCCACCAGGCGGCTCTTGCTGGTGTGCCAGCCTGCCCGGGCAACCTTATCGGGGACCTTATCGCCGGATACGATGCCCACATAGTCCGCGCTCACCATGTTTTCCGCGTCCGCCATGGAGACGGTGAAGGCCTTCCGGGCGAAGATATTCCGGGTGGTTTTGTGGTCAGCCAGACAAATGCCGACCATGTTTGTATCCACAATGCCGCCCCAGGCGGCGTTCATGGCGTTGGGGGTGCCGTCCTCGCCGTAGGTGCCGATAATCAGCACCGGCATGGGGTACAGCATGGGCTTGGCTCCAAAATCTTTACGCATATGATTTCCTCTCTATATATCGGGGATGTCTCCCCGTTCGATACGTTATCCGGCATGTGCCAGCAGCAGGCTCAGACCGTAAATTACGACCAGATGGGCGGGGTAATACCAGTAAAACAGCGGGCCAATGTTCCGCCTGCCTTTTTGACCGTTGTACAGCGCCAGAAGGGGAACGCTCAGAAGTCCCCACCACTGGACTGCGCCGTAATGCAGCCCCAACAGGCTGACACCGACAGCAAACAACGCCAGTTTCCCCCATTTTCCCCTGCCCAAGTACACCAGCACCGGCAGCATTACGCCCCAAAGACCATAATCCACGTCAAAATCCGTGTGAATCAAAATCTGCGGCAGTCCCTCGGTGATGAAAACCGCGGCGGCAAGGGCAGCGGCAGCCATCAGTACCGACGCGGGCGTTCGGCGGCGAAGGGCGTTATCCAGCGCGTAAATCAGGCAGACGGAAAGGGAAAAGGTCACGAAAATGCACTGATAGAGCGACCGCATGGCGACAAAATAGGCGATTTGGCACAGCGCCGCCATGCCAAGAAGCCGTCCCAGATACCGCCTCCGATCATGGGTATAGCGGCAGCCCTCGGCGATCATGCAGGCGAAAAGCGGCGCTGCCAGCCGCCCGATGATCCGAAGAAAGATAAATTGGGGCAGCAGCTGCAATCCCACATGGTCGCAGGTCATGGCGAACAAGGCCAGAAGCTTCAGCTGATTCCCGGTCAGCCCGGCAAATTTTTTCGTTTGTATCTGCATAGGCACTCCTGTGTGACGTTCCGGATGGAAATATGATACCACGTTTTCGCCGAAATTGTCAATCCGGGCAGCAAAAAAGCGCCCCCGTCGGGCGCGGAGGAAAATGAAATGACCCTTGACTGCCATGCCTTGTGATCAGCACGTTTTTTGCAGCCAAGGGTCATTTCTCTTCGCTCTTATTATCTAACATCTGTTGGTTAACCTCTCTTTCTGCGGAGTAGACGCCGACGTTCCGCCATATAGATTTGGAATTCCTCCCGTGAAAATTCCTTTCTTTACATTTTGGGAAGACCATATATGATCGGGAGATTTACCTTG
>CAKTKX010000118.1 GCA_934572365.1 uncultured Oscillospiraceae bacterium | reverse complement strand
TCCCCCTCAATTCCGCAATCAACGCCAACGCTTTCTCCGGTGTCATGGAGGGATGCACCTGCTCATTGACCATCATGGTCGGCGCCAGACCGCAGGCGCCCAGGCAGGACACCGTTTCCACGGTAAAAAGCATATCGTCGGTGGTGTGTTTTTTCTTGCTCAGCCCCAGCTCCTTCCAGAGCGCTTCCAGAACCGGAGTAGAGTGGCGAACGTGGCAGGCGGTGCCGTCACAGACCTTGATGACGTACTTTCCCTTTGCCTCAAAGGAGAAGTTCTCATAGAACGTCGCCACGGAATAGGCTTTTGCCTCGGTGATCCCGATCTGCTTGGCCACATAACTCAGCAGCTCTGCAGGAAGATAGCGGTATTCCGCCTGAATATCCTGCATAATGGGGATCAGGGAACGTGCATCCCGGACGTAGCGGGAAATGATCTCGTCCGTTTTGCGGTAATAGGATACATCCAGCATGTTTCTTTACCTCCTTGCGCCTTTGCGCGCGAAATTGGGAGTATGGCTTACCAGCAGCAATTATAACATAAATCCGCAATTTTTCCATGCATTTTTTCCACATATTTGTTTCCGGTTTTTGTAAAACGCCGCTTAATATTTGTTTATATTCACGCAAAACTTCGCATATTCGATATTTCTTTACCGACACTTCCCACAAAAAGCAGCCCGCCCGCAATCCGCCGGAAGCGCTGACGGTGCGGAGGGCTGCTTTCGTGGCAAATCCCCGTTTACATTTCCTTTGTTAATTTCCGGCAGGCCGATGCCAGCTCCCGCAGGGTACTGCACGACACCATGGGGCAGATGGACGCCATGGTCTGCACGCTCCGGATGTACTGCCACTTCCCTTCCGGAATGGGGTTGAGGAAGATTACCCGCCCCGCCTGACGCTTCGCTTCCCGCAGCGCCGCCACCGCCCGGGGCTGGTCAATGGTTTTGGTGTCGGATAGAATCAGCAGCGTCGCGGAGGCACCCAGCACGCTTGGGCGCATGGTACACAGGGTCTCCAGCGCCGCGCCCAGATCCGTCCCCCGGCCGTAGATGCCGGAATCCTTCACATAGCTGCGGAACAAATCCATGTTTTGCAGCCGGAATGCGTCCGCCTCCACCATCGACTCTGAGAACAGGAACACCCGGGAGCTTTCCGAGACCTGATTCAGGCTCTGAATAAACCGCAGAGCGAACTCCGAAAACTGCACCATGGAGCCGGACACGTCGCACAGCAGCACCAGACGCTTCCGCTTGGCGCGCTTCTTCCGGTAGCGCAGGCGGTAAAAGCTGCCCCCGGTTTCCAGTCCCTTGCGGATGGTGCGGCGGAAATCCAGCTTCCCCATGTGGCCGCCGGATTTCCCCTTAGCCGCCAGCTCCCCGTTGATCTCTCTGGCCACAGCCTGAATCAGCTCGATGGCTTTGGGGATTTCCGTGTCCCGGAACTGAGAAATATCCCGGTAGAGAATTCCGATTTCCGGATCCATTTCCTGCCCGCCTACCCCGGCGTTTTCCATGAGCATCTGCTGCTCCATGATCGCCCGGGTGAATACGGAGTGGATGAAATCCCCGTAGAGCTTGGGGTTGCGCTCGGCGGTGCCGCGGTACTTTTCCATGAACCCCCGCAGCCGCTGCCGGGCCTCCTCCGGCATGGTTGCGTAGGTCTCCCGCTGCTTTTCGCTCAAATCCATGGGCTGGCCGTTCAGCTGAAGCTCCTCCTCCGCTTCTTTGCGGTGCTGCTCCAGCTCCTGCTCCCGCTCCATCTGCTCCTTGGCCTGGCGGCGGATTTGCTCCTCCGACAGGAAAAAGCCGTCGAATACCCGGTCAAAGGTAATCTGCTCCTCCCGGGATTTGGCGTAGACAGTTCGAAGGGCAGTTTTTACCCGCTCCCGGTCGTCCATGCCGAGAGTGATCAGCAGCCGGGCGGCGTCCTCCGTCTCCTTGGGGCTGATGCTTAGGTTTTCCAGATGGAGCATCCGGGAAAAAGCGGAGAGCTTTTCCAGGTAGACGCCCGGCTCAGCCATGGTGATGCCCCTCGCAGCCGCCGCAATGGCAGCCGTTCGTTTCTTCCCCGTCCAGCGCCGCCATGTCCTCGTTGTTTTTCAGCACGAATCCGGCGGTCTTCCGCAGGGCGTCGGGGGTCAGCTCCCGGATGCCCAGTGCGTCCAGCGCCGCCGCCCAGTCCAGCGTCTCGGCGATGGAGGGCTTTTTCAGAATGACCTCGTTGGAGCGGAGCTTCTGCACCGCCAGCGCCACCTGGGCGCAGAGGCGGTCGTCCACATGGGGCAGCTTCGCCCGCAGGATGGCCAGCTCCTTTTCCATGTCCGGGTACTCGATATACAGATAGGCGCACCGCCGCCGCAGGGCTTCGGACAGAGGTCTTGCCCGGTTGGAGGTCAGCACCACGAAGGGGACGGAATTGGCCTTGATCGTCCCCACCTCCGGGATCGTCACCTGCATTTCCGACAGCAGCTCCAGGAGGAACGCCTCAAATTCCTCGTCGGCCTTGTCGATCTCGTCGATCAGCAGCACCACGGGCTTCTCCGAACGGATGGACTTGAGCAGCGGCCGTTCCAGCAGATATTCGTCGCTGAACAGCGAGCGGGTCAGCGCTTCCCTGTCCTGGGCGTTCATGTTCACCTGAATGGACAATAGCTGCTTCTGATAGTTCCACTCGTAGAGCGCCTTGCTTTCGTCCAGCCCCTCGTAGCATTGCAGCCGCACCAGCTCCCGGTCAAGCGCGGCGGCCATGACCTTGGCCACCTCGGTCTTGCCCACACCGGCGGCGCCCTCGATCAAAAGCGGCCTGCCCAGCTGCAAGGCCACGTACAGCACCGTCGAGAGCGTATCGTCATAGATATAGTGCTCCTTGTCCATCTTTCTTTTTAATTCTTCCAGATTCATGGGAATCCCTCCTTTTGTATCGATTATACCATAAGATTCGGATTTTGCAAAGAAGTATTGCCGTTTCTTTTGCCGCGCATTCCGCCAACCGTATAGCAAAAGCTCTCCCGGAATCCGGGAGAGCCTTGCTTATTCAGATTCAGGACTCCGCCGTGGGCAGGTCGGTGTCGCCCTCTCTCAAATACCAGCCGACACTGTTGGGGATGATATTGTCGTCCAGACGGAAAACCTTCCGGAGCATCCCGTAGTAGGGCAGGTATTTGTCGTGCTCGTCATACCGCCAGCCCCGGCCGTAGGGCTGATCGCCGGTGTACTGGGTCAGACAGTCGGGATGAACCTCGGCAAACCGCTTCTGCTCCTCCGCCGAAATCCGCTTGGCGCTGTAGTTCTGGGCAAACAGGGTCTTGATGGGAACATTGTCCAGGGGAGACAGGTCCTTGACCTTGGTGAAGCTGATATTCACCATTTCCAGCTTCTCGCACTGCGCCAGGGGGGTGAGGTCTTCAATATTGCCGCAGAAGGCTGCCTCAAAGAATTTCAGCTCCTTGCAGTTGGCGAAGGGGGTCAGGTCGGAGACATAGGCGCTGGAAATGATAATGGCTTCCAGCTTGGGCATTCCCTTCAGGAAGGAGAAGTCCTTAAGGAAGGTCACGTCGTTGTGTCCCACGTCCATGAACCGCACATCCTCGCAGTAGACCAGATTCTGGGCGTTCTTGTCCGTCAGCTCGTAGGTGCAGCGGATGACCTCGGAATCGGTCATGCAGCTTCCGCCGCCGTAGGGAACACGCCAGACCACCTTGGTCTTGTCCCGGTAGTCCTCCCGGAGCTGCGCCATGCTCTCATTGGAGATTTTGCAGTTTTCCAGCACGAAGCGGCTGCAATTTTCCAGCAGATCCAGCGCCAGACGGGCTTCCGGCAGTCCCTCGTCACCGATGTTCACGTTCTTGATGTGAACCTCCGTGGTCTCGGTGGTGGAAAGGGTCTCGCCGTAGAAGTCGAAGACGTAGTGGAAGGACGCCTCCGGGGCAGCCTCTTCCAGGGTCTTGACGTCCTCCTTTGTCAGGCTGCTGGTGCCGTCGGATTTCATCAGCTCCACACTGGTCAGCCCGGAAAGCATACCCAGCTTTTCGCTCACGCCCGCCACATCGCCGGAACTGATTCCGGACAGGTTCAGCTCGGTGGTGTCCATGGTGTACTCCGTGCCGCCGATGTCCACCGTGCAGTCGATGGTGATGTTCCCAAAGGTCGTTTTCAGCTCGTCGATCTGCTCCAGGGTCAGCTCCGGCTTTTTCAGCGTGATTTGCTGCACGTCGGGCAGATATTGGAGATTCTCCATCAGCGTATCGTAGTCATAGTCCCCGACCTCCAGCGTCAGCTCGGTGACCTCCGGCGCGAAGGACTTGCCTCCCAGATTGACTTCGTAAAGAATCTCGCACCCGGGCAGCTGCTGCTTGGCGGATTCCAGAACCGCGTAATCGCTGCAAGCGGTGGCGTCCAGGGTTTTCAGCTTGGGGAAATAGTTTAGAAGAATCCGGATATCCTTCTCGGTCAAATCCGCAACTGTCAGCTTCGTGGTATCATTGGGATATTTGCCGACCTGGAAGGGTACGTCCCAGTAAATTTCGCAGTTCGGCAGCTGGGAATGGACGGCGTCATAATGCTCAAAGGAAATGTCCTGCCCCCGCAGATCCAGGGTCTTCGCGTTGATGGGGTAGACCGCGTCCTCGACGAAAATGTGGTTGTTCTGATACCAGAAATACCCCGTGACACCGGCCACCGCCAGTGCCAGAACCAAAACCACGGCAAACAGAATCCACAGTACTTTTTTTGCCAAGCTTCTTACCTCCTGTTCGGGGTCTGCGACCAAAGCGGCCCCCTGTCTTCAAATTGCAATTTATAATACCATATTTCGCCCAAAAAAGCAACACTTACAGGCCGAAATGTGGCTGGAAGATTATGAAGGTTCTATTAAGCGGGTTGCATTTTGTCCTGTCCGATGATATACTG
>CAKTKX010000117.1 GCA_934572365.1 uncultured Oscillospiraceae bacterium | reverse complement strand
TGGTCGCCCTTTCCCAGATAGAAAATGCGCTTGCCCTCCCGGTTTCGGATATTCGCCCGGACGGCTTCTTCGTTATAGAGCATTCCTTACTTCCCGGCGTTCGGGGTCTGGGACGAACGCCCCTTGGGGAGAATGGAGTCCACCTCCATGTGAGGCCGGGCGATCACGTGGACGGAGATCAGCTCCCCCACCTTCTCCGCTGCCGCCGCACCGGCATCGGTGGCAGCCTTGACCGCGCCCACGTCGCCGCGCACCATCACGGTGACAAGGCCGCCGCCTACCTGCTCCTTGCCCACCAGCTGCACATTGGCGGACTTGACCATGGCATCCGCCGCCTCAATGGCGCCGACCAGTCCCTTTGTTTCAATCATGCCCAAAGAATTCGTATCCATCGTGTTCCATCCTTTCAAGTTGTGCGGGGAGATATCCCCTCGTGTTTCCGCTTATCGCTCCACCGGCGACGCCGCGATCTCCGCCACCGCGTCGGCGAAGGCCGCGCAGGCGGCGTCGCAGGCGCTTTGCGTCCCGGCAAGCAGACCGCCGCCGAAGTTGGTTTCGCTTGGCGGGGCATAAAGTTTACATAACGTCACATCCGCCGCTTTCAGCGCCGCGTCCATGGCGTACATGCCCTCCAATGGCGGGGCGATCAGATAGGCCAGCGCCGAGCCTAAGCGCACGCCCGCTTCCTTTGCCAGAAACGTCCCCACGCTGCTGACCGTGTGGGCGAGGTACGGCACCCCCGCCGCGTCCTCAAAGCCCACCCGTTCCAGCTCTGCCAGCGCCGCTTCCATGCCGCTTCGCACCGCCCCGGGGGTCTGCGCCGCCAGAATGCCGATGACCTCCCCGGCAAAGGGGGTGGTGGCGTTTGTCGCCCCGGCATAAAAGCTGCGGGCGTATGCCACCTGCACCTGAGCCGCCTTCGTCGCCGCGTCCAGAGCGATGTAGGTGGCGTCATCGCAGTCCGTGGTCAGCAGCCCCAGGGACGGGTACCCTTCCGGCGCGCCCAGCTGACGGCACAGCGCCGGGGCGGCGTTGGCCAGATACCGCACCGCCAGAACCTTCACCGGAATCATGCCCCCGCCTCCAGATGCAGTCCCACGCCGGAGACTTTTTTCTTTAATATGGTCTCGATCAGCCCTGCGATGTGCGCCCCGGCCTCCACCGCCGGAGTTCCCTGGGCGTGGATGTTGGACACCACCGTCCGGGCGGATTCGGAAACGCCGGTTCTGGGCCGGTAGGTGATATAGGCGGACATGCTCTTGTCCGTCACCAGCCCCGGCCGTTCCCCCACCAGCATACACACCAGCTCGCACCCCGTCACGTCCCCGATGGCGTCTCCCGCGCCCACCCGGCAGTAGCGGACGAAAATCGGCGTTCCCGGGTCGATGCCCCGGAGCTTCAGGCCGTCCCGGATGGCCGCGAGGCAGTCCATGGCGTTGGCGGTGATGGCGGCGGAGGAAAGCCCGTCCCCCACCACGATCTGCACCCGGGGCGTTCCGGGGACGGCGGCGCGGATCTTCTTCTGATTTTCCTCGTCAAAGCACCGCCCCAGATCCGGGCGGGTCAGGTATTCGTCCTTGTCCCGGCATTTCGTTTTGACCTCCGCCATGCCGTTTTCGGCGGCGAAATCCTCGCTGACCTGGGAAAACACCGCGTCCTGCGCCGCCGCGTGGTCGGCGCGGAAACGGAGCATGGTCAGGGTTTTATACCGCGCTCCCGCCCGGCCGCTGCCCAGACGCGCCGGGGTTTTCTCCTTCATTTTCCGGAATTTTTCCTCGTTTTCGGCGTTTTCCACCAGATAGAGCTTCCGTAAGTCCAGCGCCGTCACATCCGGGACAAAGTCGCCGTCCCGGTAAGGGGTGGGCGCTTTCTCCGGCTGGGGCGCGGTCGGGCGGTAGTCGCCGCCCTTCACCGGCGGCTCGTGCTCCATACCGCTTAAAATCTCCGCCACCATGGCGGCCAGTTCCTGTTTGTTCATGTGCTTTTCTCCTCTACTTTCCGAGAACCAGTGTTTTGACCACCACCGGAAGGGCTGGCCCCACCGGCGCGCCCACGTCCAGATAGCTGCCCTCGCTTACCTTCACCCGGTCGATGCACAGGATCTGAGCGTTGCAGCCGAGACGGAGCGCCAGCGCCTGTCCCAGCGCCTTGGCCATGTCCTGTTCCAGACAAATCAGCGCGTTTCCGCCCGTACCCGCCGCGATCTCCTCCGCCATCGCCGCCACCTCCCGGTAGCCCGGGGAAGCAAGCCCCGGAAACGCCAGAATGGCGCTGTCCTCCTGCTTGCCGAGCTCCTGGCGGATGGTCTCCCGGGAAATGTCCGTCAGCGACACCACCGGGACGTTTTTCAGCGGGAACGGGACGTTCTGATGGAACACGGTGCTTCCGGACAGCTGGGCGCTGTGGCAGCCCGCGCCGATGACCGTGGCGCGGATAGTCTCGCTTCCCAGCGTGAATTCTCCCCCGCAAAGCCTGCTTTCCCGGATAGTCTGTCCCAGAATCGGCCCCAGGTCGCCAAATTCCAGCCAGGGAAGCGCTTTTTCGATGCAGTCCGCCACGCCGCCGGAGAAGGAAATGACCAATTCCTTTTCCTGGCAGGGGTCAAATCGCCCCGCCTCCCGGGTTGTCAGCTGCTCCAGAAGTGGCGTTTCCTCCCGCAGACCCGCGGCCATTTCCAGCACCTGGGTCAGAAGTTCAGCTACGGTCTTCACCTGCCCGGGGCTTGCCTTGTCCCCCGGTTTCAGATCGCACAGCCCCTCCAGCACTGGGGAAACATAGGTGACGGTGCCGCCGCCGTCAAATTTCAGCAGCCGCCCGCCCACGTTCAGGCAGCCGGTTCTCTCGATTTTCCCGTCACGGATCAGGGCTAAATTGCTGGTGCCGCCGCCGATGTCCATGTGCAGCACCGTTTTTCCCGTCTGCTTGGAAAAGTCCACCGCCCCCGCGCCCTTGGCGGCCAGGACGCTTTCCAGGTCGGGGCCTGCCGTCGCCACCACGAACTCCCCGGCAAAATCCGACAGAGCGTCCAGCACCGCCCGGGCGTTTTCCTTCCGGCTGGTCTCCCCCGTGATGATGATGGCGCCGGTGTCCACGCTTTCCCGGCGGATGCCCGCCTTCCGGTATTCCTCCGCCACCAGCTCCCGCAATGCCCCGGCGTCCACGTGGCTTTCATCCAGCAGGGGCGTAAAATACACCGGACTGCGGTAGCGGATGTCCCGCCGGGCGATCTCCATTTCCGGCACCGCGAAGCCTGACGCCCGGTTTTCCACCGTCAGCTCCGAGAAGATCATCTGGGTGGAGGTAGTCCCCACGTCCAGCCCCACGCTTCGCAGAATGTCAGACACGGCCGGTTACCTCTTCCAGGATCCGCCGCACCAGAAAATCCTCCACTTCCATGGGATTCGTCTTGCAGCAGGGGTCTTCCAGCGACGCCTTTACGATCTGCTCCGCGTTGCGCCACACCGACCGGGGGTCGACCCCCGCCTGCGCCAGGGTCTCCGGGAGGTTCAGCTCCCGGCGCAGACGCACAAGGCCGTTTTTCAGGTTCCGCACGGCGATGGTGTCGGCGCTGCCGCCGATCCCCGCAGCTCTTGCCAGCTCTGCGTACTTCTTCGCCGCCACATGGGCGTTGCAGGTGATCACCGATGGCAGCAGAATCGCGTTCAGCCGCCCGTGGGGGACATGGAACAGCCCGCCCAGGCTGTGGGCCATGGCGTGGCACAGCCCCAGTCCCGCCTGGGTGAAGGCGATACCCGCCATGGTCGCCGCCTGATGCACCTTCAGCCGCACGTCCTTCCGTCCCGCGTAGGAGGCCGGGAGGGCGGCAAAGGCACTGCTGAACGCCTCCCGGGCGTACAAGTCCGTCATCGTCCCCGCATTTTTCGCCGCATAGGCTTCCACCGCGTGGCTCAGGGCGTCAAATCCCGTTTCGGCAATCAGTCCCTTGGGCAGCTCCTGTAACAGATCGCTGTCCAGAATCGCCGCGTCGGGGCGAAGCCGTCTGTCCACCAACGGATGCTTGACCTTGTTGTGGGTCAGGATGGCAAAATCCGTCACCTCCGAGCCGGAACCGGAGGTCGTGGGGATGGCGACCAATTTGTAATTCCCCTTTGCGAAGTAGGCCATGGCCTTGGCGCAGTCCATGGCGCTGCCCCCGCCCAGCGCCACCAGCAGATCAGGGGCAAATTCCTTCAGCCGCGCCGTCCCCTCCGCCGCCAGCTCCACCGAGGGGTCGGGCTGCACCTTATCAAAGTATTCCACCTGCTTGCAATTTGCCGTCTGGGCGATCCGCTGCGCCGTGCCGTTCTTCATGAAAAACGGGTCCGTCACCAGCATCAGCCGCTCACCGCCCATCCCCGCCAGCGCCGAAACCGCCCCGGGGCCGGAATAGATCGTGGTCTTACACTGAAACTCCTCCATAAATATGCACCGCCTTTTCAGCGCTAGTATTTCCCATGGAACGAAAAACATGTATTGCCAAAAATAAAAAAAGAGATAGTCAAATCAAAACAAATGTGTTATGATAAGGAGACGAGGTGAATGTTATGGAGCAAACCGATGAAACCGTGCAGCCCAAGGAAGATGGCTACGTCCCCCGCCCGAAATGGCAGCTGTGGGCAGCCCGGGTCGGGCTTGTGCTTTTCCTGCTGCTGGTGATCGCCCAGATCATCAACCTGGCCGGAGGGCGGTTCTGATGAAGATTCTGGGGATCGACCCCGGCTACGGCATTACGGGCTTCGGCCTCATCGACGCCCAGCGGGGGCAGTACCGGCTGCTGGGCTGCGGCGCCATCACCACGCCCCCCAATACGGATTTTCCCTGGCGCTTAGAGGTCATTTACAACGATATGACCCGGCTGCTGCAAACGGCGCAGCCGGAGGCGGTGGCCATCGAGGAGCTGTTCTTCGGCCAGAACGTCACCACGGGTATCAA
>CAKTKX010000116.1 GCA_934572365.1 uncultured Oscillospiraceae bacterium | reverse complement strand
TCATGGGATGGTTGTCGTTCTTGTAGCCGTCGCTGGTCCACCACACGGTGTCCTTGGAGTTGGCGTCCATAACGATGTACTTGTCTTTGGGGGAGCGGCCGGTGTACACGCCGGTCATGACGTTGACAGCGCCCAGCTCGGTGAGCTGACCCTTTTCGTAGCCGGTGAGGGTGGGATCCATCTCGGCGTCGAACAGCGCCTCATAAGAGGGGTTGTGGACGATCTCGGTGGTACCGGAGATACCATAATGCTTCAAGTCGATTGCCATAATACAGTAACCTCTTTCATTATAATATAGATATGGAGGTCACGCCAAGCCCTTTTTTCTGTTCTGGCTTGATTCCCCATATTTTTCGATTGTATCATACACTATCGATATAAAAAAATCAATATAAAATGTGTGAATTTTTTACTTCCGCCGGGGCAGGCGCTTCAAAAGCTGTTCGCCCCAGGTGAACACAATGGCCGCAATCAGCGACAGCGCCGCCACCACAAAGGGCTGAATCCAGGCCTCGGCGCTTTCCGGGAAAACAGTCAGCATCGCAGGGCGGCAGAATCTGGTGTAGACGGAGAGAATCTGTATATGCAGGATATAGACATAGGTTGACCACGCGCCGAATTTCCCCACGCAGGCAGCAAGGAACCCCCGCTCCTTTGTGACCGTGGGATGGTATGTCATGAACAGCAGCAGCACCGGAATCTCCAGCAGCGTACCCATGGCCGCCTGCCCCATGCCTACCGTAAAATACTGCGCGACCCCAAGAATGAGACCCGCCAGCGCCAGCATCAGGAGCTTGCCGGAGGTCAGATTAAAGTTTGTGAGGATCCGATCCTGATATTCCCGCAGGAAAATGCCCAGGGTAAACATGGGCAGGCCGCAGAAAAAGCCGTTGCGGTACAGATGGTACGGCACGTTCATTCCCACCACGGCGGCCAGACACCCCAGAGCGAGGAAGACCGCAAAAAGGCTGAATGCGGCATAATACAGCGGCCGATAATTCACCGGTTCGTCACCGAAAAAGCGGACATAGAGATACAGAATCAGATAGCACAGGCATACGGACGTCAGGTACCAGAGCTGTCCGTTCCGGGGATCCTGCTGCAAAATCAGCCAGTTCATAATTTCTTCCTGTTTTGGAAAATAGGTTATCAGAAATGCTACAGAACTGCCGCCGGTGAGTTCTGTGGTAATTATCCCAAAGGCCACCGAGGCCAACATTGCTACAAGATAGAGCCGCAGAAGATGTTTTATGCGGCGTGTCAATGTCCGTTGACTCGCACCATAGTTAAAATATCCGGTAATGGCAAAGAACAAAGGCACCGCACTATTGGCAAGGATAAGCATCCATCCCTCTGTCTTTCCCGGGAAGGGGACATGCAGAAATACCACAAAAATGGCTGCCGCCATCTTGAAGCATTCCATAGCCTGATTTCTGCCCCGGGCATTTGCAGTGGCGATCCGTTCGGTTGGCATGTCGGTTCTCTCCTTTTTGCTTTTTTCAACAGTCTAGCATACTTCCGCCGAAAACGCAACCGTGGTCGGCATTTTACAGCGCCGCCCACCGCCCCCGTTCCCTAAACTTCGGCAAAGAAACGATATAAATATACCGAAAAAGCAAAAAAATGTATTTACAACCTTTCCCCCTTGTGTTAGTATATATCTTGGTGGGAGTTGGGACTTCCCCCGTTTCCCCTTCGTGTTTTTAACCATGATCCGCTTCCCGGCTCTTGGTCTAAAAATATACGGGCAAATCGGCACCCCCGATGCGTCCACTTAAATTCCATCTACGGAGGTTACATACAAATGGCTCAAAAAGTTCAGTTTGTGGAGACCGTGCTGCGTGACGCAAATCAGTCTCTCATCGCAACCCGCCTGCCTTACGACAAGTTTGCTCCCATGTTGGAGACCATCGATAAGACCGGCTACTACGCAGTCGAGTGCTGGGGCGGCGCTACCTTTGACGTCTGCCTGCGCTACCTGAACGAAGATCCCTGGGAGCGTCTGCGCAAGATCCGCGCCGCCGTGCCCAACACCAAGCTGCAGATGCTGCTGCGCGGTCAGAACGTTCTGGGTTACTCCCACTACCCCGATGACTTTGTCAAGCTTTTCGTGCAGAAGTCCGTGGAGAACGGCATTGACATCATCCGCATCTTCGACGCCCTCAACGATACGAACAACCTGAAGGTCGCCATGGAAGCCACCGTGAAGGCCGGCGCCATCGCCTCCGGCACTCTGTCCTACACCACCTCTCCCGTCCACACCCAGAAGAAGTACGTGGAAATGGTGAAGGAGCTGAAGGAAATGGGCGCCTCCACCATCTGCATCAAGGATATGGCCGGTATCATGGGTCCCAAGGAAGCTTACGATCTGGTTTCCGCCATCAAGGACGCCGCTCCCGAGCTGCCCATCGACCTGCATACCCACTCCACCACCGGTCTTGCCTTCATGACCTACCTGAAGGCCGTGGAAGCCGGCGTGGACATTATCGACACCGCCATTTCTCCCTTCTCCGGCGGCACCTCCCAGCCCGCCACCGAGACCCTGGCCTACGCCCTGCGTCAGCTGGGCTATGAGGTCGATCTGGACGACAAGTGCACCAAGAAGATGGCCGACTACTTCAAGGTCGTCCGTGACGACTACATCAAGGACGGCACCCTGATGCCCAAGTCCATGGCCACCGACACCCAGTGCCTGACCTATCAGATTCCCGGCGGCATGCTCAGCAATCTGCTCAGCCAGCTGAAGCAGGTCAACGCACTCGACCGCTTCGACGAGGTTCTGGTGGAGACTCCCAAGGTTCGTAAGGACATGGGTTATCCCCCGCTGGTCACCCCCACCTCTCAGATGGTCGGCGTGCAGGCCGTGCGCAACGTGCTGGACGGCCAGCGCTACAAGTCCGTCTCCAAGGAGATCAAGGCTTACTGCCGCGGCGAGTACGGCCGTACTCCCGCTCCCATCGACCCCGAAATCCAGAAGCAGATCCTGGGCGACGAGCAGCCTCTGACCGTCCGCTACGCCGACACCCTGGAGCCTGTCGTGGACAAGACCCGGGAGAAGCTGGGCGATCTGGCCCGCTCTGACGAGGACGTGCTGAGCTACATTGCCTTCCCCAACCTGGCCGAGAAGTTCTTCGAGGAGCGCAAGGCCAAGGAAGAGAACGTTGCTACCTACTCCATCGTGGAGTGCTAAGGAGGTACCATTATGGTGTTATCTTCCACTTTGACGGATATCGGCTTCGTTGACGCCGCCGTCGTCGCGCTGCTGGGCTACGCCGTGGTGTTCTTCGGCCTGATTTTGCTGATGGCCGTTGTCATTATCATGGGTAAGATCTTCATTGCTCAGGAAAAGAAGGTCGCCGCCCGCTCTGACGCCGCCAAGGCCGCCATTGCCGCCGTACCCGAGGCTCCCGCCGCCGCCCCCGCCGCTCCCGGCACCGCCGGCAAGCTGAAGCTTCACGACGTCGAGCCGAAAACCGCCGCTATGCTTATGGCCATCGTGGCCGACAAGATGGGCAAGCCCCTGAACGAGCTGCGCTTCATTTCCATTAAGGAGGTCAAATAATCATGAAATACAAAGTGACTCTGAACGGCCGCACCTACGAGGTGGAGGTCGAAGCCGGCAAGGCCATGCTGCTGGACGAGTACGAGGCCATTGTCCCCACTGCCGCCCCTGTTGCTGCTCCCGCTGCCGCCCCTGCCCCCGTGGCCGCTCCCGCGGCTGCTCCCGCCCCCGCCGCTGCCGCTCCCGTGGCCGGTGAGGCCGTCACCGCTCCCATGCCCGGCAACATCCTGAAGGTGAACGTCACCGCAGGTCAGGCCGTGAAGGAGGGCGACGTCCTGGTGGTTCTGGAAGCCATGAAGATGGAGAACGAAATTCTGGCGCCCAAGGCCTGCACCGTGAAGCAGGTTCTGGTTTCCAAGGGCTCCACTGTTGACACCGGTGCTACTCTGGTCGTCCTCGGCTAAGGAGGATACACCATGAGCATCAATGTTGGTGAAGTTCTGTTAAATCTGTGGCAGGGTTCCGGCTTCAACGCCATTTTCGCCAGCTTCGCCGATGGCGGCTGGCAGAATCTGGTGATGCTGATCATCGCCTGTGTGCTGCTGTACCTGGGCATCGTCAAGAAGTTCGAGCCGCTGCTGCTGGTGGGCATTGCCTTCGGCTGCCTGCTGTCCAACCTGCCCCTGGGCGGTCTTTACCACCAGGAGCTGTGGGACAACTTCATGAATCCCGCCAGTGACCTGTATCACAGCTACGGCGCCATCATGCGCGACGGCGGTCTGCTGGATATCTTCTATATTGGCGTCAAGACCTCCCTGTACCCCTGCCTGATCTTCATGGGCGTGGGCGCCATGACCGACTTTGGCCCCCTGCTGTCTAACCCCAAGAGCCTGCTGCTGGGCGCTGCCGCACAGCTGGGCGTGTTCGTTGCCTTCCTGGGCGGCGTGCTGCTGGGCTTTACCGGCCCCCAGTCCGCTTCCATCGGCATCATCGGCGGCGCGGACGGCCCCACCGCCATCTTCCTGACCACCCGTCTGGCTCCCGAGCTGCTGGGCGCCATCGCCGTGGCCGCTTACTCCTACATGGCGCTGATCCCGCTGATCCAGCCCCCCATCATGAACCTGCTGACCTCCGCCGAGGATCGCAAGATCAAGATGGTGCAGACCCGTACCGTCTCCAAGGCCGAGAAGATCATCTTCCCCATCGTGGTGGTTATCTTCGTGGCTCTGCTGCTGCCTGACACCGCGCCTCTGATCGGCTGCCTGATGCTGGGCAACCTGTTCAAGGAGACCGGCGCGACCGACCGTCTCAGCGACACCGCGCAGAACGCCCTGATGAACATCGTCACCATTCTGCTGTCCACCGCCGTGGGCGCCACCATGGTCGGCTCCACCTTCCTGACTGCCAGCACCCTGAAGATCGTGGTTCTGGGCGTCGT
>CAKTKX010000115.1 GCA_934572365.1 uncultured Oscillospiraceae bacterium | reverse complement strand
GGAAATCTTTTATAATCAAATCAACAATGCGAATGGAGGGCTGAGCATGGAAAAGCATCAGGTGTTGACCGTTCTGGTGGCGGACGATGAGCCGGAGCTGCTGGGCGCCGTCTGCCAGCTGATCGACTGGGAGTCCCTGGGGTTCCGTCTTGTGGGACGCGCCGGGAACGGGCTGGACGCGTTGCAGCTGGTGGAAGCGCTTCAGCCGGATTTCCTGCTGACGGATATCCGGATGCCGTTTATTTCCGGGACGGCGCTCACCAGACAGGCGAAGGCCGTCCAGCCGCTGCTGCAAGTGGCTTTCTTAAGCGGTTACGACGATTTTGAGTACGCCAAGGCCGGCATCGAGGATGAGATTGTGGCCTACCTTCTCAAGCCCATCAGCATGGCGGAGCTGACGGAGGAGCTGCGGAAGATCCACGACAAAATCGAAAAGCGCCTTGCCAGCCTGACCCGCCCCCAGGGCGGGGCGGAGGCGCTGCGGATGGTCACGGCTACGATGCTTTTGGACGAGTACGCCCGCCCGGAGCCGTCCGCCGCGGCGGAATCTCTGCGAAGCGCCGGAATGGAAATCCGGGGGGACGAGCATATCGTGGTGGCGGCGTTCAGCCTGCCCGACGGGGCGCACCCGGAGCTGCTTCCCATGGCGGAGCGGATTTTCTCCCGGGCGTTTTCCTGCTGCGGATTTTCCAGCGGCGACCGGACGGTGCTTCTGCTGGCCTCCGGCAACGGGTTCGGGCGGCTGTATGCTTCCCTGGACGAGCTGCGGCAGGCCACCCGCCGCGCCTGGGGCGCCGAAGCGCTGGCGGGCTTAAGCAAGGAGTACGCCTCTCTCGGCGATGGACACACCGCTTACTTGGAAGCCATGGAAGCCCTGAAAATCGCCCGCAGAGGCGGCGGACTGTACGCCGCCGGGGGCTGGGACGACATGGCCATGCTCTGCGCCCGGGCGCTGAAGATCATCGAGAAGGAATACATGGACGAGGAGCTGTCGCTGCAATCCGTCAGCGAGCGGCTGCACATCAGCGCCAATTACCTGGGCGCGAATATCAAAAAATTCTACGGCGACACCTTCATGAACCTGCTGATTCAGAAGCGGATGGACGTGGCGCTGAAGCTGCTGTGGGGCGGCAGCAGCCGCATTGCCGAGGTGGCGCGCCGCTGCGGCTACGCCGACCAGAGCTATTTCGGTTACTGCTTCAAAAAATACTACGGCAAGTCTCCGGCGCGGATGCGTCAGGAACAGAAAGAGGCCGACGCATGAAGAAAAAGGGTCTCAGCATGAATTTAATCATGGTGCTCACGCTCACGGCAGTTGCGGTGAGCGTGCTTCTGTGCGCCAATCTGGTCTTTATGCAGACCTACCGCCGGACGCTGCTGCGCAACGCCGAGACCACCAGCCGTCAGGCCATCGCACAGGCCGGCAGCACCATGAACGAATACTTGGAGGACATGAACGACGCGGTGACGCTGCTGACCGGCTATCTCGACCTACCCGCGGAGGAACGGGAGGCGCGGTTCGAGGCGTTCCTGGAGATCCGCGCCGACGTGGTGGCCGTCACCACCTACGACGCGGAGGGGGAAATGCGCAACTGCTACAGCCTTGGCCGTCGTCTGCGGGAGGATATCCTGCAAAACCTCTCCTTTGACCCGGACAAGCGGGAGCTTTACGAGGGCGGCTACATTTCCGCGCCCCACGTCATGTCGATTTTTGTGGAGGACTACCCCTGGGTAGTGACCATCATCCGCCCGTCTCTCACCGGAGAGGGGGAGCGGTACATCGCCGTGGACGTGAGCTGCTCCAACATCTCCACCTATATCAGCGGCGTGGGCATCGGCCAGCGGGGCTACTGCTTCCTGGAGGACACGGAGGGAAACCTGGTTTACCACCCTCAACAGCAGCTCATCTATTCCGAGCTGAAAAGCGAAAACACCGCCCTGACGGCCTCCCTCCCGGATGGGACGCACGTGGAGGGAAGCACCATTTACACCGTCCAGACCCTGGAAAACGGCATCTGGCGGGTGGTGGGCGTCAGCTCGTTTCAGGAGCTGATCACCGACGCCCTGCGGGAGATCATGCGCGTCTCCTTCATCGGCACGCTGTTTATCCTGATCGCGGCGGTGCTGCTGAGCCTGATGCTTTCCCGGGTGCTGTCCAGCCCCATTCACGATCTGATCGTCGCCATGCAGAGCTTTGAAAAAACCGGCGAGGGCTTTTCCTACGAACCCGTCACCGGCGTCCGGGAGGTGGAGAACCTGTCGGCGTCCTTTGACCACATGGTCAGGAAAATCCAGAAGCTCATGGCTACGGTGCGCAGTGAGGAAGTCAACCTGCGCAAGACGGAGCTGAAAGCCCTGCAGGCGCAGATCAACCCCCACTTCCTTTATAATACCCTGGACTCCATCTCCTGGATGTGCGAGCAGGGGAAGAACGCGGAGGCCGTGGTGATGGTCAACGCCCTGGCGCGGCTGTTCCGCATCAGCATCAGCAAGGGTCACGAGCTGATCCCCATCCGCAGCGAGGTGCAGCACGCCCAGAGCTATCTGCAAATCCAGAGCGTGCGCTACAAGGAGCAGTTTTCCTATCACTTTGACGTGGAGGAGGACTGCACGGAGTACCTGTGCAACAAGATCACCCTCCAGCCCATCATCGAGAACGCCATCTACCACGGCGTCAACGGCCTGGTGGACGAGGGACATATTGAAATTCGCGTCCGCGCCGAGGGGGAGGACGTCCTCTTTACGGTGGAGGACAACGGCGTGGGCATGGAGCCGGAGCAGATCGAGGAAATTTTCCGCCGGAAGCCCGACGGAAAATCCGGCATCGGCATCAAGAATGTCAACGACCGGCTGAAGATCTGGTTCGGCGACGCCTACGGCATCACCATCGAAAGCGTCCCGGACGAGGGAACGAAGGTAACGGTGCGTATGCCGAAGGTGCGGGAGGAGGCAGAGTATGAAAAGCATTAAGTGGATCGCCGTTTTTCTGGCGCTGCTGGTGTGCCTTTCCGGCTGCGCCGGTACGCATCAGAGCAGCGGGTCGTACAATATTTACCTGATCGCCAAATCCGCCACAACGGAGTTCTGGAAATCGGTTTTTGCCGGGGCGAACGCCGCAAAATCCGAGTATAACGTGCATCTGACCATCCTCGCCCCGGACACGGAGGAGGATTTTGAAGTACAGAACGACTACATCCGACAGGCCGTGGCCGACGGGGCGGACGCCATCGTCTTCTCCGCCATCAGCTACACGGAAAACGCCGCCGCCATCGACGAAGCCGTGGCCGCAGGCGTCCGGGTGGTGGTCATCGACAGCGACGTGGATTCCAAGGGCGTTTCGGTGCGCATCGGGACGGACAATATCGCCGCCGGACGCATGAGCGCAGAGGCCGCACTGGATACGGCGCAGGAAAAAATCGTTGTGGGCATTGTCAACGCCTACGCCGAGACCCAGAACTGCCGGGAACGGGAGCAGGGCTTCCGGGAGGTGCTGCTTGGGGACAGCCGGGTCAAGGGCATTTACGCCGTCAATGTTTCCACCGATGCCCTGGAAGCCCGTCTGGCGGCGGAGAAGCTGCTGCGGGAGCACCCGGAGATCAATGTGCTGATCGGCTTCAACGAGCCGCTGGCCGTGGGCGTGGCTCAGGCGGTGGATTCCCTGGGGCTGACGGGGCAGGTGCACGCCGTGTCCTTCGACAGCAACATCAACTGCATCGAGCTGCTGCAAACCGGGGCGGTGGCCGCCCTGGTGGTGCAGAATTCCTACGCCATGGGGTATCTGGGCGTAGAAAAGGCGTGGCAGGTTTTGCAGGGGGAGAAATTCGATTCCACGGCGCTCATCGACACCGCGACCACCATCGTCACCAAAGAAAATATGTTTACCATGGAGAGCCAGAAGGCCATGTTTTCCTTCGGTTGATCGGCGTACTTGCAATTTTTACCGTTTCTTAGGGCTTTTTGCACAAAAACACGGCGCGTTTTTTGGAGGCGGCAAAATTTTTTGAGAAAATCCGCGAGGAAAAATGACTGTGAAAAAAATCCGTATCTGATACAATATAGTCACGGTGAAGCCAACCCGGCGAAACCAAAAAATGAATTTTATGGAGGAAAAAAGCAATGAAAAAGGCACTTGCACTGCTGCTCGCGCTTGTCATGGTGATCTCCATGGCCGCCTGCGGCTCCAAGACCACCACCCCCAGCACTACCGCCGCTACCACCCCCGCTCCCGCAGGGAACGAGACCGAGGCTCAGGTCGAAGCTTCCGAGCTGAAGGTCGGCGTGTTCTACTACACCTTCGCCGACACCTACATTTCCAGTGTTCGTACCGCTCTGGACGCACAGCTGGACAGCCTGGGCGTTACCTACAACAACTTCGACGGTAACAACAACCAGACCACCCAGAACGAGCAGATCCAGACCGCTGTCACCGACGGCTACAACCTGCTGGTCGTCAACATGGTCACTTCCGGCTCCCCCGACGTTGCCAACGAGATCATCTCCCTGGCCAACGGCACTCCTGTCATCTTCTTCAACCGCGCCATCGAGGCTGACGGCGAGGAAGGCACCGTTCTGAACGCCAACACCAACATCTGCTTCATCGGCACCGACGCTCCCGAAGCCGGTCACCTGCAGGGCAAGATGGTCGGCGAGTACCTGCTGGCCAACTGGGACACCGTTGACCTGAACGGCGACGGCAAGATCTCCTACGCCATGTTCAAGGGCGACGAGGCCAACGTGGAAGCCATCTACCGCACCCAGTTCGGTGTTGAGGACGCCGACGCTGTCCTGACCGCTGCCGGCAAGCCCGCTCTGGAGTACTTCGACGCTTCCAACTCCTCCAAGTATCAGGTGGACCTGGGCGGCGCCTGGAGCGCACAGGCTGCTCTGGACTACATGAACACCAACCTGTCCCAGTACAACGAGGCCAACGGCAACATGATCGAGCTG
>CAKTKX010000114.1 GCA_934572365.1 uncultured Oscillospiraceae bacterium | reverse complement strand
GGCGAGTACCTGTTCGGCACCCAGTCCTACGCCTTCGGCTGCGAACTGGACTTCTCCACCGCTCGTAACATCGACGTCCGCATGGTTCCCGAGACTGCTGCCTACATGGACTGCACCTCCGGCCAGGGCGCTATGATCGCCATCTCCGCTACCTCTGCTAACCCCGAGCGCGCTCTGATGTTCCTGAACCTGCTGAACACCGACTCCGAGCTGATGACCATGATGAACTATGGTACCGAGGGCTTCACCTACGAGAAGAACAGCGACGGCACCATCTCCTTCATCGCTGAGAACCGCGCCAACTACTCCCCCTGGACCAACGGTATGGGCAACGTCCGTATCCTGCCTCCCACCGACGCACAGGGTGTTGACTTCTGGGATCGCTTCTCCGCTTACTACGACGCGGCTGAGCCTCTGCCTCTGGGCGGCTTCGTCTTCGATTCCTCTGAGCTGAGCACCGAAATCGCCGCTCTGTCCAACGTCTTTGCCGAGTACGGCTTCAACCTGATGTCCGGTGCTGTCAACCCCGACGATGTCCTGCCCGAATTCCTGTCCAAGCTGGAAGAGGCTGGCATCAACGAGTTCGTCGGCGCTGCTCAGGAGCAGCTGGCCGCTTACATGGGTTAATTCCCCTGCACAGGCTGACTAAGGAATAATCCCCTTGCCCCGCGCCATTCAGGCGCGGGGCGTTTCCTTTTCCGACAGAAATTCCCATCCTCCCTTAATGAATCCTTAATGGCAAGATAGTTGATTTCCGCAGGCATTTTCGCTATAATATGGATTACAAAATGAAACATTTATATGTGGAGGACAGAATTATGAAAGTTCGAGCATGGTTGGCTCTGGCGCTGATCCTGTGTCTGACCGTTTCTCTGGCGGGCTGCGGAAGCAACGATACGGCAGTGTATGTGCAGTCGGTTTCCGATCTGACGGGAATGGGCGGCATCGCGGCCGGCGACCGGTTCCCCGGCATGGTCGTTTCCGAAAACGTGACGGAGATCAAGAAGGATTCGGAAAAGACCATTAAGGAAGTGCTGGTCAAGGAGGGCGACGACGTCAACAAGGGCGACAAGCTGTTTGAGTATGACACAGAGGAGTTACAGCTGAGTCTGGAAAAGAAGCAGCTGGAGCTGGAGCAGCTGAACGCGTCCATCGAAAGCTACCAGCAGCAGATCAAGGAGCTGGAAAAGGAGCGGGGCTGGGCGTCCGGCTCGGATAAGCTCCAGTACACCATCCAGATCCAGACCACCCAGGTGGACATGAAGGAAGCGGAGCTGAACGCCAAGGCGAAGCAGACCGAGGTCACCCAGGCGGAGAATCTGCTGAAAAACGCCACCGTGGTGTCGCCCATCAAGGGTCGCATTCAGTCCATCAACGAAAGCGGCACCGACAGAAACGGCAACCCCGCGCCGTACATCACCATTCAGGAGGTCGGCTCCTACCGCGTCAAGGGTACCATCGGCGAATTGCAGCGGGGCAGCATTATTGAAGGCACCCGCATCAAGATCACCTCCCGGACGGATCCGTCCGCTGCCTGGACGGGCACGGTCAAGCTGGTGGATTATGAAAACCCCTCTCAGGGGAGCGACACCGACCGGTATTACGGTATGTCGACCGATTCCATGTCCGCGTCCAGCAAGTACCCGTTCTACGTGGAGCTGGACAGCACCGACGGCCTGATTCTGGGACAGCATGTTTACCTGGAAATGCTGACGGAAGGGGACGGCACGTCCTCCGGTCTGCCCCTCAGCAGCGCCTTCATCTGCTTTGAAGACGACGGCTCTGCCTACGTGTGGGCGGAGAAGAAGGGCAAGCTGGAAAAACGCAGCATCACGCTGGGCGAGCACGATGAGGCGACGGACACCTACGACGTGCTGGACGGCCTGACGCTGGAGGATTACATTGCCTTCCCCGACGAGCAGCTGTGCCATAACGGCGCGCCGACCACCCATGAAATGACGGCGTCGGAGAATGCGGACATGCCCATGGACAACATGGGCGAGGGCGGCATGGATATGCCCATGGAGGACATGCCCGCCGAGGGCATGGATATGATGCCCGAGGAAAGCATCTCCGGGGAAACCGGGGAGATGCCCGGTGAGGATGCGGCGGCAGCCGAGACCGTGTCCACGGAAGGCGGGGTGGGCTAAGTGGCCATCCTGAAACTGACGGACATCTGCAAGGATTATGTGCAGGGCAAGGAGCCTGTCCGGGTGCTGAAAAACGTCAACCTGACCATGGAGCGGGGTGATTACCTTGCCATCATGGGGCCTTCCGGCTCCGGCAAGACCACCCTGATGAATATTATCGGCTGCCTGGACGTTCCCACCTCCGGTACCTATGAGCTGGACGGGCAGAACCTGAAGGACATGGACGACGATGAACTGGCGGATATCCGGAACAAGCACCTGGGCTTCGTGTTCCAGAGCTTTTATCTGATGCCCAAGCTCACCGCGCTGGACAATGTGGCGCTGCCCCTGCTGTACGCCGGGGTGAGTCTGAAAGAGCGGCGGGAGCGGGCGGCGGAGGCGCTGAAGGCCGTGGGACTGGAAGAGCGGATGGACTTTTTCCCCAACCAGCTGTCCGGCGGTCAGTGCCAGCGTGTCGCCATCGCCCGGGCGATGGTGGGAAAACCGGACTTGCTGCTGGCGGACGAGCCTACCGGCGCGTTGGACACCAAGGCGGGCAACCAGATCATGGATATTTTCCGGCGGCTCAGTGACGAGGGAATGACCATCCTCATGATCACCCACGAGCTTGCCATTGCCCAGTGCGCAGACAAGATTTACCACATTCTGGACGGGCAGCTCCGTACTTACGACGAGCAGCAGGAGGGAGGTGCCGGAAATGAAGAAGCAGAATAAGAAGAAAACCGTCATTACGGTGACCGCCGTGGTGCTGGTCGTGGTCATCGGCCTTGGCGTCTGGTTCGGCGTGAGCCGGGGCAGGTCGGAGCCGGTGAAGGTGTTTGCCTTCAACTACGTCGGCATGACGGAATATTGGGGCGACTCTCAGGAGAGCTACGGCCCCGTCTCCACGGATAAAATTCAGACCGTGTTTCTTTCCTCCACCCAGACGGTGACGGAAATGAAGGTCGCCCAGGGAGACATGGTGAAAAAGGGCGACGTGCTGATGACCTTTGACACCACCCTGTCCGACCTCCAGCTGGAGCGCAAGCGGCTGGAGGTGGAAAAGCTGAAGCTGGATCAGGAAACCGCCCGGAAAAGGCTGAGAGAGATCCAGAATATGACGCCCATGTCCGCCGTGGATTTTGACGATTCCGGCGATTACGGGGACGAGGGGGATCCGAATGCCGGCGACAAGCTGACGGGCAGCTATCAGCTCTCCACCAACTCCGACTACGACGGCAGCATGGCGGAAAAGGCGCTGATCTGCTGGCTCAACACCGCAGCCGCCGTGGACAACAGCATCCTGGAAGCGGCACGGCAGAAGGCGGAGGAGTACCAGAATAAAAATTACGTACCCGACCCCACGGGGGAACCTACCGTGGAAACAACGGAAGAAACGACGGAGACTACGACAGAAACTACGGAAAGTCCGTCAGAGAAGCCATCGGAAACTCCGAATCCGCCGGAGAATCCCGGGGAAGGTTCTTCCGGCGAGAATCCCGGGGGCGAGGACGGCGAAAATTCCAGCGCCTCGGCGGCTGAAAACCCCGGCGAGAAGCCTACGATTACCGTGAGCGATTACTACATGGTCTTCAAGGTCACCGAGGGCAATATGTCCCTGGGCAACCGGCTGACCTGGCAGGGGCTGCATATCTATCGGCAGGGCGGCGGCTTCGTGTTCAAGTTCTTTGACGCTTCGGTGGTTCCCGACCATTCCATCATAACGGACGACCCGGACAGCACCGATCCCACCGACCCGGATATGCCTGACCCCGGCAGCGGCTATACCGCCGCGCAGCTGGCGCAGATGCGCTCCGAGCAGGAAAAGAAGATCAAGGAGCTGGGCTTCAAGATCAAGGTAGCCGAAGCGGATTACAAGATCAAGCAGGCCGAAATGAGCGACGGCAATATCTACGCCGACTTTGACGGCAAGGTGGTCTCCGTTCTGACGGAGGAGGAGGCTAAGACCAAGAACCAGCCTGTCCTCAAGGTCTCCGGCGGCGGCGGATTCTACATCCAGGGCAGCGTCGGCGAGCTGGATAAGGATAAGCTGCAAATCGGGCAGGAGGTCACGGTCAACGACTGGAACACCGGCATGACCTATCCCGGCAAGATCGTGTCCATGGGAGATTTCCCCAGCGACAACGACAGCTATTACGGCTCGGGCAACCCCAACGTGTCCTACTATCCCTTCACGGTCTTCGTGGACGAAACCGCGGATTTGCAGGCGGGAATGTACGCCAATATCCAGTATTCCTCCGCGGAAAGCGAGAACGGCATTTATCTGGAGAACCCCTTCATTCGTACCGAGAACGGACAGTCCTACGTCTACGTCCAGGGCGCCGGCGGCAAGCTGGAGAAGCGGTTCGTGACCACCGGCAAGGCGCTGTGGGGCAGCTATACCGAAATTCGCAGCGGCCTGACCGCAGACGACCTCATTGCATTCCCCTACGGCAAGAACCTGAAGGTGGGCGCGCCCACGGTGGAAAGCGACCCGAGCAGTCTGTACAGCTACTAAGAAAGGAGGGCAAAGTTTATGATCGAAAATATCCGGCTTGCCTTCCAGGGAATCTGGGGACACAAGATGCGAAGTGTGCTGACCATGCTGGGCATTATCATCGGCATTGCGGCCATTATCACCATTGTTTCCACCATCCGGGGAACCAATGAGCAGATCAAGGAAAACCTCATCGGCGCGGGCAACAACGTGGTTACCGTCCGGCTGAATCAGGCGGGGTATTCCTATGACATGGGCTGGAATGCCATCCCCGAGGGCGTGCGGGTCATCACCGAGGAGACCCGGCAGGAGCTGGAAGAACTTTCCGGCGTGGAGGAAGTATCGCTGTACAAC
>CAKTKX010000113.1 GCA_934572365.1 uncultured Oscillospiraceae bacterium | reverse complement strand
GGATTTCGTGGAATCTCCGCCCCCTGCGGCACCGCAGCCCACCGAGCCGCCCCTTCCGTCCTTTTCTGACCCGGAAAAGGTAGAGCTGTACTACGCCTGTTCCGTCAGCCCGGATATTGGGGCGCTGATGGAGAAGCCTTTGAGCTGGGATTTGACCGGCGAGAAGCCCACGGTGCTGATCATCCACACCCACTCCACGGAAAGCTACACCCGCCGGGGCGAAGCCTACACCGAAACCTCTGCCTACCGAACCCTGGACGACAATTTCAACATGCTCTCCATCGGCCGCCGGGTGCAGGAGCTTCTGGGGGAGAACGGCATTGTCGCCATCCAGGACACGTCCCTCCACGACTACCCGTCCTACAATGGCTCTTATGTAGATGCCCGGAAGTCCATCAAGAAGCTTCTGGAGGAATACCCCACGATTCAGATGGTGCTTGACCTCCACCGGGACGCCTCCGGCGGGGCAAGTCAGATGCGCACCCTTGCCCAGGTAGACGGCCGGGACAGCGCCCAGCTGATGATCGTCGTCGGTACGAATTACGACACCTGGGAGGATAATCTCTCCCTGGCGCTGAAGCTCCACGCCCAGCTGGAAACGGCCTGCCCCGGAATCACCCGTCCGTTACAGCTGCGCGGCCAGCGGTTTAACGAGGACTTGTCCCCCGGCGGGCTGCTGATCGAGGTAGGCGCGGCCGGAAACTCCCATGACGAGGCGCTGACCGCCGCCGGAGAACTGGCGAAGGCCATTACAGCGCTGGCAAAGGGAACCCAGCCGCTGGACGAAGAAGGATAAAACTCCACACAGATTTGCCGGGTGGTCGTAAAACAGGGAATGGAGCGTATCCGTACAGATACGCTCCATTTTTCGTGTCAGGGGACAACCCCTTGGCTCCCCCTTTGGGGGAGCTGTCACCGAAGGTGACTGAGAGGGTCTTGCACCCCAGTTTCCCCTCTCCGTCCTCGCTACGCTCGGCCACCTCCCCCAAAGGGGGAGGCAAGGGAGGCTTGCACGGCAACGGGCGGGGTATCATGCGGGCTAAGGCAGCACCGCACAATTGTGCGGTGCTGCCCTAAAAGAGATTCCACCAGTACGCCCCGTGCGCCAGCCCCATGGCTTCCACCTTCCGGGAAAGGGCAGCGCACCCGGCGGCAAAGTCGGTTTCCTCCCGGGCGGCGGCGTAGACCTCCACCTGGGCAAACAGGGCGTCGATCTCTTCCATGGGCGTGTGGTCGGCAAAGCAGGCGCCCAGATGGCGGCTGCGCCCCCAGGCGTCCCGCGCCTGAAGCATCAGCGCTTCTCCCCGGGCCATATCTCCCTGAAGCGCCGTTTTGGCGGCGTTTTCCAAATCCCGGGCGATCGGCTCATGACATTTGGCCATGCCCCAGGTGGCGGCAATGCCCCCGGCCAGCAGGACGAGAAGCAGAGCAAAACCAATCCAACTGCGTTTCATTTGCCGTACTCCTTTCCCAGCCACACGACCTTGTTTCCGGCGTCCACCGTCAGCAGCAGGGTGTCCGTGATTTCTGCCCGATGCTCCCGCAAAACCTGGTTCAGCCAGGCCTCATCCTTCCCGGCTCTGCCCAGATTTTCCCGGGACAGAAAGCCGTCCTCCACGATGGTCACGGGGAGAAACTGGGGCTTGGGATGCAGCCCGGCATCCTTGGCGCTGGCAGGGCGCTCCTTGGGGAAAGGAAACACGGAAAGGTTTCCGTCGGTTTCCAGAATGGCGTACTGCACGGCGGTGATGTCCAGCACATCCTTTTCCCGCAGATGCCCCGTCAGCTCGTCCAGGGTGACACGGGTGCGGCGGAGATTATCCTGCACCAGCTTCCCGTTTTCGATCAGGATCACCGGCTTGCCGCACAGCAGCTGCCGGAACTTCACGCTGTACAAAATCAGTCCGGACAGCACCAGCTCCGACCCTAGAACCGTCAGAATCGGCACCAGCCCGGAATACAGGGGAATCGCCCCGTCCTGCATGGGAATGGCCGCCAGATTTGCCAGCAGCATGGTCACCACGAACTCCGTCGGCTCCATCTCCCCGATCTGCCGCTTCCCCATCAGCCGGACGCAGACGATCAGCACCAGGTACAGCGCGATGGTGCGCACATAAGACATAATCAAATCCCGTCACCTCTTGGTGCTTAGGGTCTCCAAAAAGCGGCGTGATATACGAAAATTCTCCCGGACGGCTGCGCCATCCGGGAGAAATCAATTATGCAGGAATATTCTCTTTCACAACGGCGACGCCGTCTACCAGGTTTGCCATTTCCAGGGTACCCTCTACGGCCATCTGACGCTCCATCAGGTCGGTGAGGACCACCATGCCGTCCCGGCACTCGATCTTCATGACGTTGCGCATCATGACCGTTTCCGGGGTGAGCTTGTTCTTATAAACGGTAGAAAGACACATCGTTTGTCCCTCCTTTACTTGACCTCAAGGCTGGACAGCACAACGCTCAGGCGCATGTTGCCCTTCTCAAAGTCGGATACGGCGGCCATGACCTGCTCGTAAGCGGTGTGGTCGCCCGCCTTGTCCAGCTGGACGGCGAGATCAGCCAGCTCCCTGGCATGGGCGGCGTTGTGGCCGACCATGTACTTCATCAGCGCCACCAGCTCCTCCATGGGCGTATGCTCGCAGGTGCCGGCGCAGGACGCGCAGTCCTGGCTGCATTCGTGGGAATGGGTATGCTCCGCGCCGTCGGCGTGGAGGTGGGCGTGATCGTGGGGATGCTCGTGGTCGTGGGTGTGCGCATGGGTATGCTCATGGGTGTGGGCAACGCCGTCATGGGTATGCTCGTGGGTATGGGTATGCTCATGCTCGTGGTCATGAGCGCCGCCAGCCACGTGATCGGAATCGATATGCATAGGAAATGCCTCCTTGATTTTTTCTAATATTATACCCGCGGAAGACGCATCTGTCAAAACATTTATTTTTATGCAGATATCCCCCCGGAGGGCTTGCGAAATGGGCAGAAAAAAGGTATACTAAAATGAGTATGTTTCACCTGAGAAAGAAGGGCAAGACGATGACCGACCACACCGAACACACCCACGACTGCTGCAGCGACCACGATCACGAGCATGACCATGCCTATCTCCACGCCCATGGCATTCCCCACAGCCACGGCCATGTCCACGAAAATCAGAAGGCCGTGCTGAACCGGCTGTCCCGCGCCATCGGTCACCTGGAAAAGGTGAAGCGGATGGTGGAGGAGGGTCACGACTGCTCGGAGGTTCTCATCCAACTGGCGGCGGTACGTTCCGCCCTGGACAACACCGGCAAGGTGATTCTGAAAGACCACATGCGCCACTGCATGGTGGACGCGGTAGCCGCCGGTGACCAGGACGCCATCGACGATCTGTGTCAGGCAATCGATAAATTCATGAAATGACAAATGGGGGTCAGGCGAACGCCTGACCCCCGTCATTATTTTTCTTTTTTGGATGTCAGCGCGTTCAGCAGGCTCACGCCCGCGATGATCACGCCGGTGACCAGGAAAACGCCCAGCATCCCCGCACCCACGATGGGCAGAACGTTTATCAGATAATCCACATGCAGCTCCATTTTTAACCTCCTACCAGCGCCAGAATCAGGCCGCCCGCAATGACGGAGGCGATCTGGCCGGAAACGTTGACCCCGGCGGCGTGCATCAGCAGGAAATTCTGCTTATCCTCCGCCAGACCCATTTTATGCACCACACGGGCGGACATGGGGAAGGCCGAAATTCCCGCCGCGCCGATCATGGGGTTGATTTTCTCCTTCAGAAACAGATTCATCAATTTTGCGATCATCACGCCGCCCACTGTGTCCATCACGAAAGCGACCAGCCCAAGTCCCAGAATCAGCACCGTCTCCGCCCGCAAAAACTCCGCCGCGTTCATCCGGGAGGCGATGGTCAGTCCCAACAGAATGGTAATCAGGTTCGCCAGCACGTTCTGCGCCGTCTCCGACAGGGAATTCAGCACGCCGCACTCCCGGATCAGATTCCCGAACATGAGAAATCCGATCAGCGCCACGGCCTGGGGCGCGACGAGTCCGACAATGATCGTCACCGCAATGGGGAACAGGATTTTCGTGGTCTTGGAGACCGGGCGACCCTTGTAGGTCATTTTGATCTTCCGCTCCGCCTGGGTGGTACACAGGCGAATCACCGGCGGCTGCACCATCGGCACCAGCGCCATGTAGGAGTAAGCCGCCACCATAATGGCCGCCGTGTAGCCGGAACCCAGCTGCTGGGCGACGAAAATGGATGTGGGGCCGTCCGCCGCGCCGATGATGGCGATGGAGGCCGCGTCGTTCAGCTTAAATCCCAGTAAGGACGCCAGCCCCAGGGTAAAGAAAATGCCGAACTGCGCCGCCGCGCCAAAGATCATCAGCTTTGGATTTGCCAGCAGCGGCTGAAAATCGATCATCGCGCCGATGCCGATGAACAGCAGCAGCGGAAACAATTCGTTTCCCGCAATGCCGATCTCAAACAGATGGGCAATGACCTCTGCCGCACCGGAATTGGGCAGATTTACCAGAATCGCCCCAAAGCCCATAGGCAGCAGCAGCGACGGCTCCATCTCCTTGACGATGGCAAGATAGATCAGTACGCCGCCGATCAGCCACATAAGCACCTGCTGCCATGTCAGAAACGTCAGATTTTCCACAAGCACTTCCATAAATAAACTCCTTTGATAACGGTCAGGGGGCGTCCACGCCGCTTGAATTGGGGTATATTATACTGCGCCGACGGTAAAAATGGGGTAAAACTTTGCCGGACACGGAAAGGCTCTCCGGAAAGGTCACGGCAGCCTCTCCGGAGAGCCTTTGTATTATACGAGTTTTTAATAAAACGCTGAAAAGCGTTTTATTAGGCCGCAGGATTGCGGCCAGCGGCCACTGCCGCTAAAAAACGAAGTCAATACATTTCTTACCGCCGCCCAGGCGGTCTGCCGTGAAACGGCTTAAATAAAATGATGAAATCATTTTATGAAGAA
>CAKTKX010000112.1 GCA_934572365.1 uncultured Oscillospiraceae bacterium | reverse complement strand
TCCTGAATGCCGAAATAGCAGGCCATTTCCGCCACCCGGGCGCGCATGGTCTTCTGGTCGCAGCCCAGGCTTTCCAGCCCGAAGGCCAGCTCATGCCAGACCTTGTCCGTCACGATCTGATCGTCCGGATTCTGCATGACGAAGCCCACCTTCGCGGCCTGATCCCGCTGACTCATATCTTTCAGCGAAACGCCGTTGATGCGGATGTCCCCGCTTCGTTTCCCGTGGGGCGCAAGCACCGATTTCAGGTGCCGCAGAAGCGTTGTTTTGCCGCTGCCGCTTTTGCCGCAGAGTACCACATACTCCCCCCGCCGGATGGTCAGGCTGACGTCGGACAGGGATGGCCTGCCGGCGGAAGGGTAGGAAAAGGTCAGATTCTCGATCTCGATATGTGCCATTGAACGGCCTCCTTCATGTGTAGTGCAGAGGGAATAAAGAGGTAAGCGCAGTAGGCAATAAAGCCCGGCGCGTAAATGCCGGTAACGGGCTGAATGGCAAGCTTCGGCGTAAACTCCGCCGCCGCGCCGCCCATGGCGGCCGCCACTGCGGCCACACCCGCAAGGGTGAGCATCACTGCAAGAAGCGTCCAGTCCAGCGCCTTCATCCGGTAGATCTGAAAGCTTGTGCGTTTGGCCGTGCCGTAGCCCCGGGCGCGCATGGAGTCCCCGGTCGCGATGCTGCCCTCCAGCGCCCAGTCCGTCAGGGCGGACAATGTTCGCATTCCGCTGGTGAGTTTTTCTTTCATGGTGCTGTTCTCCCCCGCGCCGAGGCCAACGGACTTTCTCGCACCCATGATCTGCCCCGCCTTGCGGATAAAGCTGGGGATCATCCGCAGCACCATCACCAGCAGCAGAGAGATCGCCGGGATCAGATTTCCAAACAGGCTTGTAAACTTGTCGCTGGTCATGACCGCATTGTAGCAGCCGAACCAGAGCATCATCACCAGAAACACCCCGGCGATGGCCGCGCCGTAGAGCAGCGCCTCCACCGTGTAGGGTCTTCCGAACACGTAAAACAGCACCCGCTCGCCGTAGGTATTGAACAGCGGGTTCACCGCCGTCAGCATGAGAACCATAGGAAGCAGCATCGCAATTCGCTTCCAGCCCGCTTTGCCGCTGAGGAGCAGATAGTATACCGCCGCACCCACCGCCCCCGCGATCAGGTACGCCGGGTGCTGGATCAGCACGCCAAAGCCGATGGCTCCCACAAAAAACAAAAAATTCACCGCCGGGTGGCAGTTGGAAAAAGCGTCCGCAGTCATAGCATCCCCCAAAAAGAAAAAGTCCCCAACGGGGACTTCATAAAAACCGCCGGCAGGCATCCCCAAGAGCCTTCCGGGAGAAAGGTCAGGTCACCGTGTTCCGGCTCTGGACGCCATTTGCCGAAAGTCTTCTCGGGATGCCCCAATGACTTTCCGCGGCTCAACTGTCCATCTACGGCGGCTTGGTACCGCTGGGATTGCCCCATTCCAATGTGTGGCCCGACTTCATGTTTCTTATTCTATGCAGCATATTTTCTATGCAGCATATTCTATCATAATCTCCGAAAAACTGCAATGTCTTTCGGCTGCGCATCGTGATTTTTTCCGATTGAAAAAAATGGGAAGCTGTGCTACAATATTTCCGCCGTTTGGGGAAACAGGTGCAAATCCTGTGCGAGCCCGTCGCCGTAATGTGCAGTCAACCGTTATTATTCTCACCCGAAGCCGCGTTTCGCGGAAACGTCATTGGAGCAATTCCGAGAAGGCCGACTGATAACGCACAAAGCCGAAATATCCAAATGCGCAGCACCTTTCACACAGTCGCCCCGAGGCGGGCGGGAAAGGAATCTATTTTTTAGGAGAATGCAGCTATGAACAAATTCAGCATGAAAAAGCTGCTGTCCATCCTTCTGTGCATCGCGCTGATCGCGGCATTGGCGCTTTCCACCGTCGGATGCAGCAGCAAGAGTGACAACACTGCGCCTGTAGCCACTACCGAGGCTTCCGGCACCGTTTCCATGGGCGAGGGCGAGACCAGCTTCCTCTTCAACGTGGTTGACCCTGACGGCAAGGAAAGCAGCTTTGAAATCCACACCGATGAGAAGACCGTTGGCGCGGCGCTGCTGTCCCTGGGTCTGATCGCCGGTGAAGACAGCGAGTACGGCCTGTATGTCAAGACCGTCAACGGCGTCACCGTGGACTATGATACCGACGGCAAGTACTGGGCATTCTACGTGGACGGCGAGTACGCTGCCACCGGCGTAGACTCCACCGACATCACCGCCGGCGCGACCTACACCTTCAAGGCAGAGTAATTCAAGACAAACACAGCCGGGAGGATGGACTTTCCCCATCCTCCCGGCTCTTTTTTGTTGCAATTCAGGAAAATCATCGTATAATAGAGGTAACTTTTTGAAACGGGAGAAAACGCAATGGAAAACGGCGTGGTGTACTTGAAAAAGGGAGAGGGTCGCAGCATGAAAGCGGGCGGGCCCTGGGTATATGACAACGAGGTGGAGCGCATCGAGGGCGAGCCGCTGGACGGGGATGTGGTTTCCGTCCACGACTACAACGGCTTCTGCCTGGGCAAGGGCTTCCTGAACCGCCGCTCCAAGCTCCGGGTGCGGATGCTGACCCGGAATCGGAATCAGGAAATTGACGAGGCTTTTCTCAGAACGCGGGTGGAAAACGCCTGGGAATACCGCAAAAAAGTGGTGGACACCGGCAGCTGCCGGGTGATTTTCGGCGAGGCGGATTTCCTGCCCGGTCTGGTGGTGGACAAGTTCTCCGACGTGCTGGTGGTGCAGTCTCTGGCGCTGGGCATGGATCGGTACAAGTCCTTCATTCTGGAAACCCTGAAGGAATTGACGGCGAAGGACGGCATTTTCATTCGCGGCATTTACGAGCGCTCCGACGCCAAAGTGCGGGAGCAGGAGGGAATGCCCCGTATCAAAGGCTTTCTGTCCGCCCCCTTCGATACCAAGGTGGAGATCGTGGAAAACGGCGTCAAATATTTCGTAGACGTAGCCGAAGGGCAGAAAACCGGCTTCTTCCTCGATCAGAAATACAACCGCAAGGCCATCTGGCCGCTGTGTCCCGGCGCGGAGGTGCTGGACTGCTTCACCCACACCGGCTCCTTTGCCCTGAACGCGGGTCTTGCCGGGGCAAGCCATGTGCTGGGCGTGGACGCTTCGGAGCTGGGCGTGGCGCAGGCACGGGAAAACGCCGCCCTCAACGGTCTTTCCGACCGGGTGGAATTTCTCTGTGCGGATGTGTTTGCGCTGCTGCCGGAGCTGGAAGCCAAGGGGCAGAAATTTGACCTTGTGATCCTCGATCCCCCGGCCTTCACCAAGTCCCGCGCCTCCGTGAAAAAGGCGGTGACGGGCTACCGGGAGATCAACCTCCGGGCAATGAAGCTCATCCGGGACGGCGGCTTCCTCGCCACCTGCTCCTGTTCCCATTTTGTGGACTACGAGCTGTTCACCCAGACCATCGGCCAGGCCGCCCGGAACGTCCACAAGCGGCTGCGTCAGGTGGAGTACCGCACCCAGGCGCCGGATCACCCCATTTTGTGGGACGCCGAGGATTCCTATTACCTGAAATTCTACATTTTCCAGGTCTGCGACGAGAAATAAGGCAAAAAGCGGGAGCAGTCACGCCAAAATGTGACTGCTCCCGCTTTTTTCTGTTTATGTCCGGTGTCTTGCTCTTCGGAACCGGTACTCCGTCCAGAATTCCAGCCCCATGGGCAGCAGGCACAACGCGGCGTAGCCGACGGCGGTCAATGCGTCCAAATTTTCCAGGGGCTTCCAGATGATTCTGGGATTGTAAAACATCGTCGTTGCCCCCAGAATCGCCCCCATGGCGGTCAGGGTGATGCCGGAAAACAGTACGATCACAAACGCCCTGTCCCGGTTGTCGAACCGGTAGACGGAGAACGCCGTCCGTCCCCGAAGCAGACTGCCCCGGGAACGCATGGCATCGGATTCCAGCGCCAGCGCGGAGATCATCCAGGTGATCAGCATGGAGAATATCCCCAGGCAATTGGCAAGCCGCCGGAAAAGACTACCCTGATTGCTCCCCCGGCCGATGCCCTTCCGGGCGAGGTTGATTTTCTTTGCCTCCCGGCCGATCCTGGGAATGAAACGCAGAAGGATCGTGAGGAAAAGCGACAAGCGGGGGCTGATTCTTCCAAACAGGTACACTACCTTGTCCGAAGTCACTACGCGGAATATGGCTTCCAGCCACATGCACATTGTTGTAAACCGCAGGCCAACAACCAAACCGTAGACAAAGCTTTCCACCGTCAGATTGTTGCCGATGAAGTTTTGCCGCAGCACCGTCACGCCGAAGTGGTGATAGGAGCTATAATACAGCCCAAACACCAGAATCAGCGGTATAAAAAGCAGGTTAGCAGCTAGCACCCGTTTTCCGCAGCGCCTGACGCTGTAGGCAAAGGCGCTGACATAGGCGATCGCCAGAAACACCGGGTGGTCAAAGCGCACTGTCCCGTACAGCGCGGCGGCGAAGAAAAGGAAATTCACCGCCGGATGGCAGCTTTCAAAGCCCATGTCCGTCCCCCGTCATTCCGCACCGCCGTCCTCGGCCGTCATCCATCCGCCGCCCACGTCCTTGCCGTAGCCATTGCAGGTGTAGCACCAGACAATGTCGTCCCCGTTTTCCACCGTGTAGGCCGAGCAGCCGTAATTGGGAAACCAGTCGTTTACCTTGTACATCCAGCCGGATTCCTTGCCGCAGTCGAACTCGTATAAATGGTTGATGCCCTCAACATAGCTGCTGCCGTACATAGGCGTCCAGCTGGATTCCAGCTGGATATCCGCCGCCGTGCTTACCCTTTGCAGCACGTCAAAGGCGCTGTCGCCCCGGGCGAAGGAAACCCGGGTTTTGGGCAGAATCACCCCGTCTTCCGGGACATAGGGAGCTTTTTCCTCGTCCAGCGCGCCCAGATTGTTCAAGATCGTGTCGCAGACGATGGTGACGGTGCAGACGCTCCCCTCCTGCCCCGGGGTGATGAGGGCAT
>CAKTKX010000111.1 GCA_934572365.1 uncultured Oscillospiraceae bacterium | reverse complement strand
TCCGGCCTGACGCCGCTTTTTTCCAGCTCCAGCGCCGCCTGTCCGGCGTCGCCGCAGAAAAATTCTGCGTTCGTGATGCCGTTCCGCGCCGCGTTGTCCTTCGCGTCCTCTACCGCCTGGGGGACGACCTCTACGCCGATGACCTTTCCTGCCGCGCCCGCCATGGCCAGCGTGATGGTGCCGACGCCGCAGTATAAGTCCAGCACCGTGTCGGCCCTGGTGATCCCCGCCTGGGAGATCGCCATCTGGTACAGCCGCTGCGCCTGATGGTGGTTCACCTGATAAAATGACCGGGGGGACAGGCGGAAGCTCAGGCCGCAGAGGGTGTCCTCAATATAGCCGGGGCCGTGGAGGGTGAGAAAGCGGTCGCCCAGCACGGCGTTGCCCCGCTTCGTGTTCACAGACAGCACCAGCGTGGTAAAGCCTGGAATCCCGCTCAGCCGCTGGACAAGCGCCTCCGGCCGGGGGATTTTTTCGCCGTTCACCGCGAGACACACCAGAATCTGCCCGGACACGGCGCCCCGGCGGACGTAAATATGCCGCAGAAGCCCCTTGCCGGTGGTCTCGTCGTAGACGCTGACCCGGTATTGGTTTACATAATCAATTACCGCATCCTTTGCCGCGTCGATCTCCTCCGGGAGAATGCGGCAGCGGGCGTTTTCCACCACGTCGTGGGTACCCGCCCGGTAGAATCCGGCGTAGGCGCGCCCCTTTTTCACCGCCACCGGATACTGCGCCTTGTTGCGGTAGCCGTGGCAGTCGGGGGCGGCGAGGATGGGAACCTCCGTCAGATTTTCACCGCCGATGCGGTTCAGGCAGGCCTTCACCCGCTCCGCTTTCAAGCGGGTCTCCTCCGCGTAGTCCATGTGCCAGAAATCGCAGCCGCCGCAGAGCTTGGCGACCTCGCACTCCCGGTTGACCCGGTGGGGGGACTTTTCCAGAATCTCCACGATTTTCCCCGCCGCCCAGGTCTTCTGCGCCTTCTCCACCCGGACGCGCACCCTCTCCCCGGCGACGGCGTTGGGGATGAACACGGCGCAGCCCTCGACGTGGGCGACACCCTGGCCTTCGGCGGTATAGTCCGTGATCTCGGCCTCGTAAATCTGGTTTTTGACTAGCATGGCATTCCTCACAAAACGGTTTCCATGTGGATATTCCGGGGCTTTAACCCCTGTTTTTCGTAGAAGCGCATGGCGCTGTCATTGCCGCACCACACGTTCAGCGTCACCGCGCGGCAGCCGATTTCCCGGGCGTAGGCCAGGGTATGGTCGTACAGCGCCTGCCCCACATGCTTGCCCCGGCAGGCTTCGTCCACGCACAGGTCGTCGATGTACAGCGTGCGGTCGTCCAAGAGCACCGGGTCGTTTTCCCGCACCTGCAAAATGCAGAAGCAGTAGCCCAGCACCTTCCCGTCCTCCACGGCGACAAAAATGGGGCGGGTGTCATCGGTGAGCATCCGGGCAAGGGTCTGCTCGTCGTATTTCTGGGCGCCCGCCCGGAACAGGTCGGGACGGATGCGGTGGTGGACTTCTCCCACCTGAAGCAGCAAGTTGATCATACCGGGGATATCCCGGGTTTCGGCAAGTCGGATTTCCATATAATATTACCCCTTTCCAAGAGCTGTTTGCGTAGGGGCGCAGACAGTATATTTATTTTTGTAGTTTACCACATTTTCTCCCGCCGGTAAAGTCTGGGGTTGAGAAAAGGCGAAAAAACTGGTATGATACCCACAAAGGATGGGATTCGTATGGATTATGTAAACTGCAATCTCTGTCCCCGGCAGTGCGGTGTGGACAGGACGGCGGGGCAGCGGGGCTTCTGCGGCTGTCCGGACACCGCCCTCGTGGCCAAAGCCATGCTCCACAAATGGGAGGAACCGGCGCTGGCGGGAGCCGGGGGAAGCGGCGCGGTTTTCTTTGGCGGCTGCACTCTGGGGTGCCGCTATTGCCAGAACGCCGCCATCAGCGGCGGCGCGGTGGGGAAGGCCACGGATTCCGCCGGACTCAGGCAGCTGTTTGAAGACCTGATCGCCCAGGGGGCGGAAAATATCGACCTTGTGACCCCCACCCACTTTCTGCCCACGATTCTCCCGGCGCTGTCGCCCAGGCTGCCCGTGCCGGTGGTGTACAACTGCGGCGGGTACGAGCGGGTGGAGACGCTGCGGGCGCTGGAAGGGTGCGTTGACATTTACCTTCCCGATTTTAAGTACGCCGACGCCCGTCTGGCGGGGCAGCTGTCCGGGGCGGCGGACTACTTTCCCGTGGCTGCCGACGCCATCCGGGAAATGGTGCGGCAGGTGGGCGCGGTGCGCTGGGAGGGGGAGAAGGTCACCCGGGGCGTCATCATCCGCCACCTGATTCTGCCTGGGAATGTGGAGAACTCTCTGCGGGTGCTGGACTGGATCGGGGAGAATTTCGCCCCCGGGGAGGTGCTGGTGAGCCTGATGCGCCAGTACACGCCCATGGGCGGCCTACCCGCCCCCTTCGACCGCCGGGTCACCGATGAGGAATACGACGCGGTGCTCAGCTGGATGTATCTGAACGAATTGGAGGGCTTCACCCAGGAGGCCGAGGCGGCGGATACCGGGTTCATTCCGGATTTTCTGGCCGGTGCGCCGTGAGGCAAAAAGTAGACCGTTGGTGTCCGTATTTCATGGACACCAACGGCCTGCATTTTATTTTTCCGCGAACTCCTTGATCAGTTCCTCAAACACCGGCAGACTCTTCTGAATCATTTCCAGACTCACGCAATAGCAGATGCGGAAATATCCCGGACAGCCGAAGCCGTCGCCAGGGACGACCAGCAGGTCTTTCTTCTTCGCCGCGTCGGAAAATGCGTTGGCGTCGCCGCCGGGGGCTTTGATGAACAGATAGAACGCGCCGTCGGGCTTCGCCATTTCGTAGCCCATCCGGGTCAGCCCCTCGTACAGCGCCTTGCGGTTGCGGTCGTAGCTCTCCAAGTCCGGACGGAGGTGGGCGCACCGGGCGATGACCTTCTGCCACAGGCTGGGAGCGCAGACGTGACCGCCCGCCCGGGCAGCCCCCGCAACGGCGGAGTACAGCGCCTTGCCGTCGGTGGCCTTCTGAGGCACATACACATAGCCGATTCGTTCACCGGGGAGGGACAGGGACTTGGAATAGGAATAGCAGATGACGGTATCCCGGTAGATTTCCGGCAGGAACGGCACCTCCACCCCGTAGGCCAGCTCCCGGTACGGCTCGTCGGAGACGATGTAAATGGGGTGGCCGTACTCCGCGGCCTTTTTGTTGAGGATTGCCGCCAGCGCCTGATACGTCTCCCGGGTGTAGACGACGCCGGAGGGGTTGTTGGGGGAGTTGAGGATGACCGCCTGGGTGCTTCGCGTGATCATCCGCTCCATGGCGGTCAGGTTGATCTGGAAGGAGGGAATGTCCGCCGGAACAACCTTAAATTCCAGCCCTGCCTCCTGGGCAAAGGGCTTGTACTCCGGGAAATAGGGCGCGACCGCCAGAATTTCCGCCCCCGGAACCGCCAGTGCCCGGAACACGCTCACCAGCTCCGGCGCCGCGCCGCAGCCGATGAAAAATTCCTCCGGGACGGTGGACACGCCGTAGCGGGCGTTCAGGTCGTCGGAAATGGCTTTCCGGGTGGCATAATCGCCCACGGCAGAGGTGTAGCCGTGAATCAGCAGGGAATCGGTGTCGTCGAGGATTTGGCGCACCGTTTCGTCCACCTCCTTCGGCGAGGGGATGGAGGGGTTGCCCAGGGAATAGTCATAGACGTTCTCCCGTCCCACGACGGCGGCCCGCTGGCAGCCGTATTCAAACAAGTCCCGGATGCAGGAGCGGTTGGCTCCCAGAGCATAGGCGGATCGATTCAGCATATTGTTACCTCCTGTGGTGAATATCACTTTGCGTTTTGATAGGAAAGCATTACATGGCTCGGCGCGAACAGCAGCGCGGCAATGGTCAAAAGAATCGACCGGCTCATAATTCCGCTGAACAGAAACAGGACAGAGGGGATGATAGACAGCGCCAACGCCCTGAAAACGCTGCTTTTCCGAAAGCAGACCGCCCAGATCACGCAGTAAAGCGTCACCAGCAGGGCATCCACGGCCAGATATACGGCGAACGCTTCGTCAGACCACCACCCGAAGCAAGTTCCCGGAATGTTGATGATCATAAATCCAAAGCAGCAGAACCGGCCTATTTGCTCCAGGATTTCTACAAGCTTATTGTTCCATTTGTTCTCGAAGCCGTCCTTGCACTTCATTGCAAACAGGATATTGGGTATCATGATGACTGCCACCATAATTAACCCGAAAATATTCAACCAATTCATATAAATTCTCCTGAAATATAGATTTTCCGCCCCGAAATCATACTTCGTACAGCGGCTTCACCGGGTTATAGGGCTGGGGCTTGTAGGTAATGGAGCCGATGGGCTTGCCCTCAATGCCGTATTTGGGGTTGTAGCCGAAAAGGTTTACATAACGCTCAAGGTCATCTTTTTCTTTCTCCATCTCCTCCATCACCGCCACGGTAGCAAGCACGTCGTCCACCGCCCGGTGGGAATTGACCACCTTGCCGGAAAGGCCGTAGACCTCAATGGCGCTGCACAGCCGGTGGGGGTAGCTGTGACGGTCGCGGTAGACCGTGAGCAGGTCAAGCTTATCCTTACCCTTGAGCACCGCCGGGTCGCCGTCCCGCAGAAGCATGTAAAACAGGAAGCTCAGGTCAAAATGGGCGTTGTAGGCAAGCAGCAGAGTGCTGCCCTGAATCATCTCCGCGATGTCCCGGCAGACTCTGGTCTTGGGAAGCCCCCGTTCCCGCAGGTCTTGGGTGGAGATGCCGGTCAGCTCCTGGATTTTCGGCGGCACGAACCCACCGGGGGACAGGGCGACCAGCTGGTCGTATTCCTGCACCACCCGGGGCGTTCCGTCCACCTTCTCCAGCACCACGGCGGCGAACTCGATGATCTCGTCCCGGTTGTAGATCAGACCGGTGGTCTCGGTGTCGAACAGCACCAGACGGTCGTATTTGGAAAACAGCGTCTCAAATTTGGGCATATTTCTCTCTCCTGTATGTCCTTA